>NZ_NFUX01000117.1:0-11652 GCF_002264385.1 Paenibacillus sp. VTT E-133280 | reverse complement strand
GCCTTCTTCGTGAACATGTTCGCCTTCTTCATGAGCATGTTCCGCTTCTTCCTCTTCTGTACCTTCCATGATGTCCAAGCCCTTGCTGGCCTCTACCGTGATTAATGATTTTCCGGATACACTTTCCAGTACTTGATCCACCCAGCCTTCCATTCCAGCGCCGTTATAGATCAGCATATCCGCATCTGAGATTTCAGCCATATCCTGAGCGGTTGGTTCCCAATCATGCGGCTCAATTCCAGCTGGAATGAGTGCTTCTACTTCTGCCAGATCACCTGCCACATTTTTCGCAAACTCGTAAATCGGATAAAAACTGACTTTAATATTTAATTTCGAGGCTTCTGGAAGTGCAGTAACTTCTGCGGCTCCAGAGGCATTCGCGGCTTTCGAAGCAGTAGAATTAACTGCATTATTGTTACCGCAGCCTGCGGCAAAAAGTAAGGTGGATAGAGACAAAATAGCTAGATGATGGTTTCTAAATTTCATTGAGAGATGTAGCTCCTTTTCTGGAAATAGATTTTTGAATGTGACGACGATTTTTAAGCCTGATCAGCTTCTGTACCAAGATTGCAATTAACAAAAAAGATAGCAAGATAAGCGCAATTGTCCCACCCGGCGGTGTATTGATGTAATAAGAGGCACTGAGTCCACTAAACACACCAAGCAGTCCTACGCTAATCGAGATCCATATAGCTGTCGCAAAACCTGACGCGATACGCAAAGCGATCGATGCTGGCAAAACAATAAGTGCTGAAACCAACAAAACCCCAACAACTGGCATCGCAGCCGCTACCGTCATCCCAGTGAGTACCGCAAACGAAAAGGATAACCAGCCTACATGAACTCCACTGATAGTAGCGGTTTCTTCATCAAAGGTCAGATTATACAGAGATCTGCGAAAAACAATAAAATAGAGCAGGCCGATTACAGCTACGAGAGCAATAATCATCAATTGGGTATCGCTGACCGCAACAATGGAACCAAACAGGTAGGAGCTGAAGCTTTTACTCAAATTCTGCTTTAAGCTCATAAGCACAACTGCCAACGCCAGTCCAGAGGTCATAATAATAGCTACCGGAAGCTCGCTGTATGTACGATAGGAACGTCGAAGCTGTTCGATAACAATACCGCCAAGAATCGCAACCATGAAACCACTTAATGCTGGATTAAGCTGCAGGATCGAACCTAGGGCTACTCCTGCAAGTGATACATGAGAGAGGGTATCTGCCATGAGCACCTGACGGCGAAGCATGAGATATACCCCGAGCAGTGGACCGATAATGCCAATTAACCCACCGGCCCAAAATGCACGTTGCATGAATTCGTAACTAAACATTGCCATCCTTCGTCCTCCTTTCGTTCCAAGCTGATCACCGTATCAAGATAGGAACTGGTCTCTTCCAGAGCATGTGTCACCATGATTACCGTTCGACCGTGTTCACTGACATCGTGGCGCATTAGCTTATAGAACCCTATGCGGCTGTCCAGATCCATTCCTGTAGTGGGTTCGTCCAGAACCAATATCTGCGGCTGCTGTGCCAAGGCACGGGCGATACAGATCCTCTGCTTTTGACCGCCTGACAGCTCTCCTATCCTCCGGTCTCGCAAATGCCACATATCCACCTGCCTTAAACTTCGCTCAACGATTTCGTCCTGCTCCGGTGTGAACCGTCTAAATAACCCCAGCCTTGGGTAACAACCTGAGCGAACCAGTTCAATCACCTTGCTTGGGAACCCCGCGTTAAAAGAAGCTACCTGCTGTGGTACGTACCCGATAACTAACTTCCCGTTATCCGACAGCGCTTTATTCAAATGTACCGTTCCACTCCATGGACGGAGCAGGCCGAGCATAAGCTTCAACAGGGTGGTCTTGGCAGCCCCATTAGGTCCTGTTATCCCAATAAACTGTCCGGTATGAATCTCTAGTGAAATGTTATCAAGTACAGGTTCATCCCCATACCCGAACACTACATTTCGCATGGATGATAGGATCATATGCCTCGCCTCCCTTCTGACTGATTATGTCTGCCTTGCTTTTAAATCGTAAGTTTTACGATTAACAAAATTGATAATATCGTAATCATTACGATTTGTAAACCCAAATCCAGAAATTAATCGTAATAGTAACTATTATTTACTTGAGCATATAGCAAAAACCGGAATTCCAGCCTGCTGGATCCCGGTTTTTCATCTCTAACTCCCTATAGTTCTACTCTTCAGCGGCTGCTAGAAGCTCCTCAACAGGCCATGGTAATGGATTGTTAAACTTGGCCCAATCCAGCTTCAGTTCTTCGGCTGTCAGCAGACATCTGTCCAATCTGGCTTCGAGCTGAGCTTGATCCATGTTTACACCGATAAATACAATTTCATTAATTCTATCACCCCACTGCTCGTCCCATTTCGCCCGCAGCTCAGGTTCCTCTTCCAGCACCTCCAGCTGTTGCTCTTTAGGCATTGTAGCCAGCCAGTAACCGGCAGGTCCGAACTGAATCGAAGGTCCTGCCTGACTTAAAGTAGCTGCAAGATCCCCTTTGGCCGCTACCCATACTACTCCTTTTGATCGAACAACCTCTTCCGGCCAGTTGCTAAAGAAAAAACTTAATCTTTGCGGATGGAAAGGTGTTCTCTGACGATAGACAAAAGAGGATATCCCATATTCCTCTGTCTCAGGGGTATGCGACTCCTTATTCAGCTCCGCAACCCAGCCCGAAGACAAGCTTGTTTTGTCAAAATCAAACAATCCAGTATTCAGAATCTCCTTCGGATCGACTACACCGTTAACCGTGCGGATAAGCTTGGCCATTGGCTGCAGTTTACGGAGCACAGCTTCAAGCTTGTTGAGTTCATCTTCTTGCAGCAGATCACACTTATTCAGCAGCAGCACATCACAGGTTTCAATCTGATCAATCAGCAGATCTACAATATCGCGGAAATCTCCCTCACCAGCCGTTTGATTACGATCTATTAGACTATCCCCAGAGGAGAAGTCATGCCAGAAACACCCAGCATCCACTACCGTCACCAGCGTATCCAATTGAGCAAGTGAAGTTAAATCGATATCTAGCTCGGGATTCGCGTAGGTAAAGGTCTGGGCTACGGGTACCGGCTCACTAATGCCAGAGGATTCAATCAGGATGTAATCAAATCGTCCCTCAGCAGTTAGCTTTTGCACTTCAATAATCAAATCATCCCGAAGTGTACAGCAAATACATCCATTAGACATTTCAACCAGCTTCTCTTCGGTTCTGGACAGCGTATTTCCCGACTTCACCAGATTTGCATCCACATTCACTTCACTCATGTCATTTACTATAACGGCCACTTTAAGCCCGTCACGGTTATGCAAAATATGATTCAGCAGCGTTGTCTTCCCAGAGCCTAAGTAGCCACTGAGCACAGTAACCGGGATTTTTTTCATTCAGAACACTCCTATCATTGATTAGCATTTATGTTTGGCATTTATAGCACTTACCGGGTTTCGCGGTGTAATGTAACTCTTTTGAGTCGTGGGCAATATTTCTTCATTTCCATACGTTCTGGGTGATTTCGCTTATTCTTCGTAGTGGTATAGTTGCGATCTCCTGTCTCGGTGCATGCTAAAGTAATGGTTACTCTCATGGGTTCCATCTCCTTTTTAGTTAAATCGTAATAATTACGATTAACACATCGTACACGGTTTATTCACACTCTGTCAACTATCGTCTTGTAAATATTTCAACTCTCTTAACTTTGTGGTCTTTCTGGCGGACAACTCACGTATAGATGGAATTATAAAAATATGATTCTTGTATTTCCAAGAGAATCAGGCAGGAGTGGAGATCATGAAGATACCAGTAATTATTTTGAGCGGGTTTCTGGGGAGCGGGAAGACAACTCTGCTATTGTCCCTGCTGAAAGAGAGCAAGGTAAGAGGTCTGAACCCTGGCGTAGTTATGAATGAGCTGGGAAAGAGAGATGTTGATGGGTATATTCTGCAGGAGCATACGGGTACAACCGTGACTAAGCTACTGGACGGATGTGTATGCTGTAGCCGTAAAGAGGATTTGGCAGACAGCCTGCTGGTACTGTTAAGAGGACGGCCTGATGCTATTTATATCGAGCTTACTGGCGTCGCGAACCCTGAAGAAATTTCCAAAACATTACAAGAATCCGCTCTACAGGAAAGGGTCGAATTACATTTTACGATCACCTTATTGGATGCAGAGAACGCCTTGGAATATAACAGCAGACTCTCTTCTGACAAACAGCTGGTTCGTACCCTTCGCAAGCAGCTGTCCTCCGCTGATCTCATTGTCGTTAATAAGAGCGATCTTGTAGAGCCAGAAACCTTATGGCGAATTGAAAAGGGTGTCCGAAAACAAAATTCAGAGGCTGAAATCGTTTATACCCATTACAGCGAAATCAACCTTTCACCGATATTATCAGGAATCACCCCACGTAAAATCATCGCTCCCGCGCCACAACGTGCACCTCAAACCTTTAAAGGCGCAACACTTAAACAAATGAATTCAGAACAGGGAGCCACAGCAGTAAAAGAACGGCAAGAGGAGTCCCATGCCTCTTTTTCCCAAGTGACCGCCATCACGCTAACCATTCCGCAAGCAGGGACTACAATGCCTTCCAAAGAACGGCTAGAGGCTTTCTTTCAAGAATGGGGTGACAATCTGCTCCGTGCCAAAGGACATATCCTTTTGTCCGAACAGGAACCGGTTCAACTTGTCCAATATGCGGGAATGCGTACAAGCTGGGAGGCGTCACGTTACCCCGGAATGCCTTATGTAGTATTCATCGGGATAAATTTAGATGAGGAACTGCTGGCAGATCGGTGGTCCACCTTATTCGAGCCTTGACTACCCTTTCCCCTTTAAAAATACTGCCGCTGCTTCTACCGATCTCATTCCTGATTATCATTGGTTTTATATGGGTGCCTAATCAACTGGAGCTACTAGATAACGCGTACATTGACACGTTCAAAACCGGCTTTATCGGGATTTTGCTAGAAGCCTTGCCGTTTGTGTTAGCAGGAGCTTTATTATCCTCGCTGCTTCGTGTCTTTATCCCGGATGAAATGATCTCCCGGTGGATTCCGAAGCAGGCGTTTCTGGCTATTTTATTCGCTTGCCTGCTCGGAATTATATTCCCAGTATGCGAATGTGGAATGATCCCGCTTGTCCGCCGACTTATCCATAAGGGTATGCCTGTCTATGTCGCGATTGTGTTCATCTTATCCGGACCCATCCTAAACCCAGTCGTCTATGGAGCAACACTGACTGCCTTTCGCAACCACTCAGAACTGGCCTATGCCCGGATGGGTCTAGCTTTTATAGTCGCCTGTATTATAGGCTTGATTATCTATGCAACGGTGAAAAAGTCCCCTATACGCCTCAGCGTTCAGCGCGAAACCGTTAACACTCATCATAATAATTCTCGCGGAGGAAAGTTAGCCGCCGTCTTCGTGCATACGTCGGATGAGTTTTTTGAGATGGGAAAATACTTAATCATTGGCTGCCTATTGACCGCTGGCATTCAGACGTTTATGGTTCAGGACAGTTTGGCTGCGATCGGAGATAAGCCGCTCGGGTCTTATTTTTTCATGATGGGACTGGCATTTGTGCTTTCGCTCTGTTCCACCTCAGATGCCTTTGTAGCTTCCACCTTTGTACATTCTTTTCCAGCAGGAGCACTGCTCGCTTTTATGGTATTTGGGCCGATGCTAGATTTCAAAAATTCATTGATGTTACTTTCGCTGTTTAAGACCAAATTTGCTCTTTATTTGTTCTTTCTTATCTTTTCGAGCGTATTTATTGGAGCCGTACTCATGTCCTTATGGCTGTGATCATAAAGGTGACAAGCAGATGCTTACCGCATTGTTAGGAGGAAGCGTATGAATGACTCTCGAAGCATCCGATTTCACTATTTGTTAAGGGCGGTCATTCTGCTCGCCTTTGCTCTCTATATTGGGCAACTAGTGCAGCAGGACGCTTTGCATTATTATGTAGCGCCTAAGCTAGCACGCTGGGTTCAGTTATGTCCGATTCCTCTGACACTTATGGCGCTCAGCTTGGCTATTCAAGCCTTATTTGGTAAGGGAAGTGTGCTATGTGACTGCGAGCACCGCCTCCCTCATTCCATATTTAAAAGTACAGCGCTTTATGGATTATTCCTCTTTCCACTGTTGCTTGGATTTGTACTTCCTGATCGTGCCTTGGGAAGTATGGCCGCTAGTAAAAAGGGGATTTCGTTCTCCTCATTACCATCAGAGTCTACCAATGCTGTTAGATTCGAATCGATTGATCCTTATCATGAGGAGCTCACTGAGCTAGCTAAGATTCTATATGCGCAGCCTACTATCCCTGTGTATTCTGATATTTTTTCTGAAACACTAGGTGCTATTGACATGTATAAACAACAATTTGAAGGCAAAGAAATTTCCGTTTCCGGTTTTCTGTATCGCGATGATAGTGAAACGCCAGAGAATGCATTTGCCATTGGCAGATTTCTGGTTCAGTGCTGTACCGCCGATGCTACTCCATTTGGGATGCTGGTTGATTCCGGCAAATTAAAAAGCTTGCCCACCGATACCTGGATAGAGGTTCGGGGCAAGCTTCAAGTTGTGCAATACAAGGGCCAAGAAATGATGCAAATACACGCAGAAGCAATTACACCTATTGCGCAACCAACAACACCCTACATTTACACGAGTGCTGACTCCATAACGGCATGGAAAGCTTTGCAGAATACGGCCAAACCTACTAAATAATTGCGTCCAGCTCATCCTCATCATTCACTCGGTTAGGGTTAAATACTTCAACCATAATACGGGCGGGTATACATATGATTTGTTGCTTTGGCCTAGAAATAAACCCCATTTCTAAAGCGATTCGCAAAGGAGCGTCAGAATATGTCATTTGGATCCCGTAATCAAATACCTTTAAGGTATTGTGGCCAAACTCCGATTGAATATCTATAATTTGCTCTTCTTTAGTCAAAGAAACGGTCTTGTATTCCTTACCATCGACCGTAATTATAGCTTTCAAATCTCCTTGCTGATACTGTTCATTACGGGTGTCCCACCACTTGATTCCGTAGATCAAACCTGCTGCGAATAGAGCTAAAAAAATGATTACAAAATCGCCATGCTTCATCTTTAACAAGGTATGGATCCTTTCATCGACAATATATTCGTAATGATTACGATTACAAATATATTAATCTTACGCCCTTTTGTCAATGACACTCCTCATCCTTAACGAATCCGAGTAGACCAATCTTTTAATACCCTATCAAGCTCCTTTATAGAGATAGGCTTGGAGATGAAATCCTGCATTCCTGCACTCAGACACATATCTTTATCTTCATTTCTGGCAAACGCTGTGGCCGCAATAATAACAGGAGACAGCCCGAGCTTCTCACGTATGATTCCTGTTGCTTCTATCCCATCCATAACTGGCATCTGAATATCCATAAAGACGAGATCATAATCCTTGGACAGCACAGATCGAACTGCTTCCTCGCCATTTGATGCAATGTCAGGGAAGTATCCCCTCTTTTTCATATAAGCCAGCATCAGTTGCTGATTCACAGGATGATCTTCAGCGATGAGAATAGACATCGGTCCATATTCTCCAGTATCAGATGCTTTGGCGTTAGGTTTATTGCTTTTGTCTGCATCCACTGAAGGGTGGAGCATTACCTTCTGATTCCATTCCTCTTTGGGCAAAGAGACCTCCACGGTGAAAAAGAACTCTGAGCCATGTTTCTCACAACTCCTTACACCAATCGCTCCTCCAAGCAGCTCCACCAGCTTTTTACTAATGGCCAGTCCCAGTCCTGTTCCGCCATATTTACGATTAATGGAAGGATGCAATTGCGAGAACGATTGAAACAATAACCCTTGACTGGCAACTGGAATTCCCAAACCCGTATCTTTAACCATGAACTTAACGATAATATTTCCTGACTTTTGAGAAGCCTCCAGACTGGCAGAAATACTAATTTCACCTGTCTCCGTAAATTTCACCGCATTTCCCACTAAGTTCACGAGAATTTGGCGCAATCTCGCCTCATCCGTCACAACGACAAATGGAAGATCAGGTGCAATATTGATAGTCAGTAACAACCCTTTCTCTTTGACCTTCGGATAGAATAGCTCACTAACGTTCTGAATCACTTCACGTAAATCCACCATTTGCAGTTCAAGTGTCATCATACCTGCTTCAATTTTGCTGAAATCCAGCACTTCATTCAAAATATGAAGCAATGCTTCTCCACTACTGTTAATGATTTGTGTGTAGTAGCTTTGCTCTTCATCCAGCTCTGTACCTGAGAGCAAGTCTGCCATTCCTATAATACCGTTCATAGGTGTACGCAGCTCATGGCTCATGATCGCTAGAAACTCCGACTTCGCCCGATCCGCTTCCTCTGCAGACTCCTTCGCTCGCACAATCTCCTTCTCTTCTGTGATATCCCGGAAAACCACAACAGCTCCGATCCGCTCTTCTCCATCAAAAAGAGGAGTCATGTGATATCTGACTAAAAAGCTGGAACCATCTTGCCTCCAAAACACGCCCTCTTTCTCATCAAAAGAGCGATTATTGAAGTGCGAGGGAATCAGCGTCTTCTGGATGCCCAAGAATGGCTCATTATCCAGCCAAGTCTGATGAATCGTATGGAATTTGCTGTTCAACCATTCCGTTGGATCGTATCCTAGCATAGTAATCGCCGCTGGGTTGATGAACATCGTATCCCCTTCAAGATTCATACCAAATATGCCTTCAGATACTGAATTCAGTATTAGAGCATGCTCGTTACTTAACTTCTCTATTTCTTCAAAATGCCGCGCCCGTTCCGCAATGTCCCGGGTTACACACACCAGCTCTTGTCCTCCAAATGTCTCCGAGTAGATGTAGCGAAGTGTTGTCTCCGTCCAAATATATGTTCCATCTTTGCAAAGAAACCGAAAGGTCACAGGCTCGAGCTTCTTGCCTTCCATACAATTGCTAAGATAGGTTACTACCTTCTCCTTGTCCTCAGGATGTATGTAATCTATTCCTCTGGTTTCGTACATTTCTTCCGGTGTATAACCGAACATTGTCTGGCAAATCGGTGATGCATACAGATAGGTGAGGTGTCCGTCTGCTGTATTTCGTGAAATAAAATCCATTGAATTTTCCGACAGAAGTCGGTAATTCTGCTCACTATCACGCATCTGTTCCTCCATTCGATGACGTTCAGTCACATCCTGGGCAATCCCGCTGATCTGTAGCACTCTTCCTTCTTCATCCTTAAGCACTTCCCAGTGTACATCCAAAAACTTCAAAATCCCATCCGCACTTTTAATCCGAACCATAGCTTCGCCATTCGTCACATTTGCAAAGGATTGACGCACTAGCTTTTCAAGTCTTGTAAAATCAGCTGGATCAATACAGGAAAGAACATGCCTGTAATCAAAATAGGAATGAATACTCTCATCTAACGAAAAGCCGAAAATGTTACGCATTTCTCTAGAAACCGTCAACCGCGCTTTTGTCGCATCCCATTCCCAAGATCCCATTTTCGCAAGATATTGGGCTTTCGCCAGCATATCCTCATATTTCTTACGCTGTGTAATATCGCGGCCGATGGTTAATATCTGCTTGATTTGCCCCTGCTCATCACGTACCACCTGTGAACTGCTCTCGATCCACAAATAATGTCCGTCCTTATGCCGGGCTCTACGTGTATACACATCCGTATCCGAATAGAGTTTTCCGTGTTTTGTCATCTCTAAGGCATCATCTACGTGATAATAATCAGGTCTTTTCGTGCCTATCATTTCATCTGCAGGATATCCCAACAACAGCTCCACTGAAGGAGACACGTATTGCAACGTACCGTCAGGTTCGCCAAAAGAAATCATATCCGGTGTATTTTTTGTGATCAAATTATATAAATGTTGATCTTCCTGAATCTTATCTTCGGCAAGTCTTCGGTCTGTGATATCCGTTAGTTCTGAAATCATGACAAGAGGTTCACTAGAATTCTCCTGAAGAATCAGAAATATATGTTGTGCTACCCAGATCATCTCGCCATCCTTACACAGGAACCGTCTTTCTAATTCCATCGCGGACCCAGGATCTGCTAAGAGATTGTTCAGGATAACGTAATGATCATCATCGATTTTATCGTCTGGATAAATAAGATCTAAATAATGCATATTCAAAAGCTCTTCTTCAGAATAACCGAGCATATGGCAAAGCGCCGGATTGGATTGAATCAAGGTTCCTTCCTTGGGAGAGACTACTGCAACCCCTATAGAAGACCGTAAGTATAGTTGCTTAAAAAGAAATTCAGACACCTGAGTAGCCTCCTCTTTTGAGATGGGGACAAACTTTATTACAATCTCGTAATCTATTCCAGTATACCTTTTTTTCGGTAATTAAGCTTGATAGCTGAGTCCTAAATGATAGGTTGGTATAAATCAAAGAGATTGCGTGTTATCCTCACAGACAAAAAATAAACAGCAAGTCCCCAACACTCGGGGAGCTTGCTGTTAGTACATAGCACAACTTAAAATAACTATTCTCTTATTAAATTCTCTTGTTGAAGCTTCTTAATTTTCTTACGGATAGGTGCACCGGCTCTTAAAAAAACAAGTCCCAAAAGGATTAAAAGCCCGCCTAGAACAACGTTTATTAAACTAATGCTGCTGGATGAATTGAAATAATTCGTTACCCCAATGAGAATGTTGGCTAAACCAACAATGAACTCTAACCACATAACAGAATTCCATAGCGTGTTAATTCGCTTAAAGTGTTTTATTTTGGATTCCAGATCCGTGTAAATATCAAACGAACCTTCGGATGACTTCTTCCTAAGATAAATCCAGCGAACATAGCTGCTAACACTCTCTACTCCATTTTCTTCTAAAAACTTGAGGTATGCTACGCTTTCCGGATGAGTAGGCACATTATCTAAAAGTTCAATTCTATACGTATACTCATTCTTAGGCGAGTCAGTAAACACATATTTACACCAGGAGTAGCTTGAAAGGGCAAACCCTTTGGCAGACATTTCATTAAGCCACTGTTCTTCCTTCTCAAAATCCCAAAACAGCTTGCGAACCACATGCTTCATTTCGACTCACCTCCAGCTATTCTCTTCCCATTAGCAATCAGCTCTTCCAACCGGATAAGCTCCCCCTGAATCACTGTCTTCCCTAATTCAGTAATTTCGTATTCCTTTCTTCGGGAGCCTTCTTCCCCTTCTATAGCTCTTATCCAGTTTTTCTCAAGCAAGGTGTTAATAGCTCCATATAAAGTGCCCGCTCCAAGATCCACTCGACCATGACTTAAATCCTTCACATTCTGCATAATTGCGTATCCGTGCATTGCGGTATATAAAGACAATAAAATGTAAAATACAGCTTCTGTTAAGGCTCCTCTTTCTGAGCTTTCAGGCATGATTCCATCTCCATTCTATTACGGTAACCGATATAATTGTCAATACAAAATACCTATAATATCTTCTCTATATTATGCTCCGAAGCATAGCTACAGTAAGAATTGGACCACCATCACTTTCTTCAGAAATAAAAAATAGGCTTATACAACTGCCCAAGAGCAATTGTATAAGCCTATTTGATGATGCGGTCGAGAGGACTCGAACCTCCAC
>NZ_NFUX01000104.1:0-16267 GCF_002264385.1 Paenibacillus sp. VTT E-133280 | reverse complement strand
CCGTGGAGGTTCGAGTCCTCTCGCCGGTATATCAAAAAGGTTTGTAAAGTCGCTTGTATAAGCAACTTTACAAACCTTTTTTCTTTGTCTTTGAGCTTTTATTCTTAAGCCGTTGAATTAGAGGCGTCTCTAATTCAACGGCCTTTTTGTGTGGAGTGTTGTTTTATTGACTGCTTAGGCGGAATGCTCGTGGAGTGAGACCAATTTCACGTTTAAACATATTGCAAAATTGGGCGTCATTCACAAACCCAGCAGCAGCTGATACTTCAGAGATATGCATTTGGGTATGTTGCAAGAGAGACTTTGCATAATCCAGACGTTTCAATAGTAGATAGCGTAGAGGTGAAGCACCGAATCGCTCTTTAAATAAATGGCGGAAACGATCATAGCTGTATCCAGACATCTCAGAAAGTGTTGCGACCGATAGCTTATGGCGGTAATGCTCATTCATATAGTTTAGAACATATTGGACTCTGTCTTCCGTTGGCGATTGAAACCCAGATGCGCTAAGAAGCCGTATCAGATGAACAGTGATTTCGCTCATTTGCAGGTTCAATAGTTCAGAGAATCCATCTTGTTTGCGCGTAAACTCTGCTTTCATTCGAAGCAAGATCTCTAGAACAGTATGGTCTTTATCATCTTCATATACGCCTTGCAAATTCTCCATATTTGGGTGATTTGAATGGAAGCCTACAAATAGTATAGTAGCATCCTCGCGATGGTTCTCGTCATGTTTATGATTGGGTGGTATTAGCGCGAATGAAGAAGAACGAAAATGATAACTTCGCGAACCTACATTAGTAGTTCCTAATCCGTTTAAATAATAGACTAGTTCATAACATTCATGCTGGTGTGGTGGAATATAGGTATTAACCTCATGTGCTGCATTTACAATATATAGAACACGATCCATGATGACCCTCCATTAATTATGTTTTAGCCGAATCGTACAAAAATATGACCGAAATCATATAATTATTTTCATTAATATTTGATATGATCGTATCAATAAATCCGGAAATTAGCAACCTGACTGGCCATCTCGTTCGGGAATTAGTCGGATTATTTGTGAAAATGATAATTTTATCTCTATTTTAGAGTCTATTCGTTAAAATCATTGAATTATTAACAATGTAACCTGCAATATGAGAGTTTCCATCTAAATCGTGAAACATGCAATGGACTAAGAAGGAGAATCTCTCAAATTACTAACCAACTATAAATAGGGGGAATAGAAAAGTGAAAAAGAAAGTTCTTTCTTTGTTGTTACTAGTAGTAATGGTAATGGTCACAGCCTGTGGAAATAATACGTCGAGTAATGGGTCTTCCACGGATGCAGGATCTAATGCAGCTGAAGGTGGAGAACCGGGTTCAGGGGATAAACTCAAAGTTGTACTTCTGATTCCAGGTACGCTTGGGGATAAATCATTCTTTGACTCTGCGAATAGCGGTTTGCAAAAGGTTAAGGATGAACTGGGTGCAGAAACAAAGGTTGTAGAAATGGGTGTCGATAAAACGAAATGGGAGCCTACGTTTAACGATATCGCCGCTGAGGACTGGGATGTTATTATTTCTGGCGGATCAGAAATTACAGAGATGTTTAATGCAACGGCTGAATTATATCCAGACAAAAAATTCATTAACTATGATACCGATATAGATGAAGCACCAGAGAATATGTACAACATGTCTTATGCGACAAATGAAGTATCTTTTCTGGCAGGTGCTGTAGCAGCACTAGCTACTCAATCTGATATGGCTAATGCTAATCCTGAGAATGTGATCGGATTTGTAGGCGGCATGGACATTCCAGGAATTAACGCTTTCCTGGTAGGCTACATTCAGGGCGCTCAATATGTTGATCCTGAGGTGAAGGTCGCTGTATCCTATGCTGGTGATTTCGTTAACCCGGCTAAAGGTAAGGAGCTTTCGTTGATTCAATACAACTCCGGTGTAGATGTTATTTTTAACGTAGCTGGCGGTACAGGTCTTGGGATCTTTGATGCAGCTAAAGAGAAGAAGAAATACGCTATTGGCGTAGACTCCGATCAGGCGATGTTGCTTAACACAACAGATAGCGAAAAAGCAAACTTGATTGTTACTTCTTCTATTAAAAAGATTGATATGGCTATTCTGGGTGCCGTGAAGAAATTACAAGAGGGTACGCTTGAAATGGGTAAACGTGATGTTTTGAGCTTTGTAGATGATGGTGTGGGCATTGCAGAAAATGATATCTATAAAAATATCTTCCCTGCCGATCTTCAGGCTAAAGTTGAAGAAGTGAAGCAAAAGCTGATCAACAAAGAAATTACAGTAGATAATGCAATGGGAATGGAAACCTCTGAAGTAGAAGCCATTCGTAACGCAGTCAAGCCTTAAGTATAGCTATAAAGTGATAAACCTACAGTTGGAGATTCTTCTTTCAGAAGAATTCCAGCTGTATATTTTTGCAGACCTCCAAGTCGAAAGGCGTTGAGACCTATGAACAAAGCTCTGCTGGAAATGCGGGGAATTACCAAGGTGTATCCCAATGGTGTCGTTGCAAATAAAGACGTGCATTTTTCTTTACGTGAGGGAGAAATTCATGCGATTGCGGGCGAAAACGGCGCTGGTAAATCAACTTTAATGAAGATCATGTTCGGCATGGAAGAGCCTAGTGAAGGTGAAATCTTTATCAAGGGTGAAAAAGTGAAGCTGCAATCTGCTCAGGATGCCATTGATAGAGGAATTGGTATGGTCCACCAGCATTTTATGCTGGTCCCTTCTTTTACGGTAGCAGAGAACATGGTGCTGGGTATGGAGCCCCGTAAGGGGGTTGGCATCCATTATGCAGAAGCTGTACGCATGACCGAAGAGACTGCGAAGAAATACAATTTGGCAGTGGATCCAAAAGCAAAAGTGGAGGATCTCACGGTCGGTATGAAGCAAAAGGTTGAAATTCTGAAGGCGCTGCTGCGAGGTGCAAAAATCCTCGTTCTGGATGAGCCGACCGCAGTGTTGACCCCGCAGGAAACAGAGGAATTGTTCCGGGAGCTTAAGCAGTTAAGAGAGCAGGGACATACGATTGTTTTTATTTCACACAAATTGAAAGAAGTGAAAGCGATCTGCGACAGAATTACGATCATGCGTAGTGGACGTAGTGAAGGTGTTTTCCAAACGAAGGATGTCACGGAGCAAGAAATCTCACGCCTTATGGTGGGCAGAGACGTCGTGTTGAAATACGACAAGGAGATTCTGTCTATTGGCGAGCCGGTACTCACTGTGCAAGGTCTAGGTGTAAATGATGCACACGGCAAAGCGTTGCTAACAGATATCAACTTTGCAGTACGCGGGGGACAAATTATCGGGATTGCTGGTGTAGAAGGGAATGGGCAGACACAGCTCATTGAGGCTCTTACAGGTAGCCTAAGAGGGGTCTCAAGCCAAGGCTCTGTGCTAGTGAAGGGAAAAGATATTCGTGAATCGGATATTTTGGATATTCGTAAGCTAGGCGTTTCCTATATCCCAGAGGATCGGATGCATCAAGGGATAGCCAGTGATGCGAGCATAGCGGATAATCTGCTGTCTACTCAGTATCGTACAAAAGCTATGAATAAAGGTCCCTTTTTAAATGGATCACGAATTGCCAAGCTTGCAGTATCACTTGTAGAAGAATTTAAAGTCCGCTGTTCGGGACCTTCTCAGCCAATAGGAATGTTATCAGGTGGTAACATGCAGAAGGTAGTAGTGGCAAGAGAGTGTTCTACAGAACCGCAACTGCTTATTGCAGAGCAGCCGACAAGGGGCGTGGATATAGGCGCGGCGCAGTTCATACATCAAAAGCTGTTGGAGCTACGCTCAGACGATTGCGCTATTTTGCTAGTGTCAGCAGACTTAAATGAGATCTTGGAGATCAGCGATAGTCTACTAGTGATGTATGAAGGAAAGATTGTTGCCTTTTTCGAGGAGCCTTCCAAGGTTAGTGAAGAAGAATTAGGGCTTTATATGCTAGGGATTCATCGACAGGACGAGGAGCAAATCAGGAGGGCCGTAAATCATGTTTAAAGTAAAATATTTTGAATACATTCGAACATCGGCAGTCATCGTAATTGCACTCGCTATTGCTTTTCTGATCATCTCATTGGTCAGCAATCAGCCGGTGAAGACAATTGGGATATTCCTATTTGAGCCGCTATCCAGTAAAGGCCATATCGGTAATGTGATTGAGATGGCCATTCCGCTCATGTTCACTGGATTAGCAGTTTCTTTGTTGTTCCGGGCAAATATGTTCAACTTGGGAGCTGAAGGGATTTTCTATTTCTCCGGTGTTGTGACTTCCGTGTTGGCTATTCATTTAACGCTGGACGGGTGGCTTCATCCGATCGTAGCTATTGCTGCGGGTTCTATTGTAGGAGCGTTGCTCTCGGCAATACCCGGCATCCTCAAAGCCAAATGGAATGCCAATGAGCTGGTTACATCCTTGATGTTCAATAATATTTTGTTTGGAGTAGGTTTATATCTATTGAACTATCACTTACGTGATGCAAAAGCATTTGCCAATGTATCCTACAAATTCGAGAAAACGGCACTGCTGAGTAAAATGGTACCTGGCACCCGTATTCATACCGGACTTATTATCGTTATCGTGCTTATTATTGCAGCACATTTATTCCTATACAAGACTAAATGGGGATATGAGCTGCGAATGACAGGCATCAACCGGAACTTTGCACGTTATTCAGGCATGAAGACCGCGAAGGTTATTATACTGGTTCACTTGATTGCTGGTTTTATCGCGGGGATGGGGGGTTCCGTAGAAGTGCTAGGGATGTACAACCGATTCCAATGGACCTCGTTACCAGGTTATGGTTTAGATGGTGCTCTTGTAGCGATGTTAGCCAAGAATAATCCGCTATCCGTAATCGGTGCAGCATTATTCCTTGCGTATATCCGGATCGGAGCCGATATGATGGCACGTCTGTCTGATGTACCTTCAGAGATGATTTCTATTATACAGGCGATTATCATTCTTCTGATTTCGGCAGAGCAATTTCTGAAGTTCTGGAAAAATCGGATGCTCTTGAAGGAGGCGAAGGAAGCGTGAACAGCTTATTTGATGTAATTTTTACGACTGACTTTGCGTTTTCTGTTCTTCGGGTGACGACACCGATTCTATTCGCCGCATTGGGAGCGTTAATCTCTAATAGGGCTGGTATCATCAACATTGGTATGGAAGGCATCATGCTTGTCGCGGCGTTAGCCGGTGTCATTGTAAGCAGCTACACGCATAGTGCGTGGGTAGGTTTACTTGGGGCCGTGATGTCCGGAACACTGATCGCTGGAATATTAGCTTTTTTCACACTGAAATTCAAAACACATATCATTCTCGGCGGTGTAGCTATTAATATGTTCGCTTCTGGAGGAACCGTGTTTATTCTTTATTTACTTAGTGGAGATAAGGGATCTTCTACTTCTCTGGCGAGTAAAGTGCTGCCTAGCGTAGACATTCCTTTGCTGAAGGATATTCCCGTGCTGGGGCCGATTTTATCAGGGCATCACATTTTGACCTATGTATCTATCATTGCTGTGTTTGTTGTCTACTATCTCTTAAACCGTACACCGCTTGGTCTGCGCATTCGTTCAGTGGGTGAAAATCCACACGCAGCTCAATCTGTAGGTGTAAGTGTTGTGAAAATACAGTATATGGCTTTGCTGCTTAGTGGATTTTTCGCTGGTTTGGGTGGGGCATACATGTCGATGGGTTACCTGTCACTGTTCACTCGCGATATGATCGCTGGTCGGGGCTGGATTGCCATTGCGGCAGAGTCTATGGGGAGAAGTACGACAGTAGGTACGGCGTTAACTTCTCTTTTATTTGGTACCGCAGATGCATTGTCGAATGCGCTTCAGGTGCTGAAAATTCCTGCGGAGCTAATCGGCACGCTTCCTTATGTAGCAACGGTAATTGGACTAGTGATCTATGCCGTATCTGAGACACGGAAGAAGAACAAAAAACTTAAAAGCCCGCTAATGAAATAGCGATAGAAATAACGAGGATTTATACAACTAAGGAGTGAATGACTATGCGAACACCTATTATTATTGACTGCGATCCAGGGCATGATGACGCAATCGCTATCCTGCTTGCAATAGCAAATTCGGAGAAGCTGGATCTGCGCGGGATTACAACGGTTGGTGGAAACCAGATCCTCGATAAAATTACAGAAAACGCACTTAAAGTGATCAGCTTTGTGAATGCTGATATTCCTGTAGCCAAAGGGGCTGCGGGTCCGCTGTTCGGCAAGCTTGTTACAGGTGAGGAAGCACATGGTGAATCAGGCATGGACGGCCCAATGTTGCCACCAAGTAAATTCCGGCCTGTAGAAGAAGGCGCTGTGGAATTTATGCTGAATATTATCCGTTCTTCGGAGGAGAAGATTACGCTCGTACCGATGGCTCCTTTAACAAATATCGCCCTGCTAATCACTGCTTATCCAGAGATTAAGGAAAGAATTGAAAAGATTTCACTGATGGGCGGAGGAATTTCTTATGGAAATGTAACCTCTACTGCGGAGTTTAATATCTATGTAGATCCTGAAGCCGCTCGTATCGTATTTGAATCGGGTATTCCGATTACGATGAGTGGTCTGGATGTGACTGATAAGGCAGCCATTTTCGAAGATGAGATCGCAGCATTGAAAGAGCGTGGGCCAGTGTCCACTATGGTCGGAGAGCTGTTAGATTTCTATTCGATCTTCGGAAAGAAAATGGGCTATGTCGGTAGTGCACTGCATGATCCATGCGCCGTAGCTTGGCTCTTGCATCCAGAACTGTTTGAATCCGAGCATCTATATGTAACGGTAGAGACAGAAGGCAAGCTAACACGTGGAATGACGGTTGCAGACAAACGAAAGAAGACAGATCGTCCAGCAAATGTAGAAGTTCTGGTGGGAGTAGACCGGGAAGCATTTATGAAACTGATCTTTGATTCACTGGAAAAGCTAGATCAAGAGCTGCTTGCGGCTGAAGGGAATTAACCTATGGCAGGATGGGAGAGACTTCAAGAGACGGTTCAGTTTGAATTGGTTCAGCGTGGAGAAGAAGGCTGCAAGATTGACGGCTTCGCGGATAAACTAGCTGCTGCAGGTGCCGATGAGATTAAGCTGATGCAAGTATACAACGAGTTGATGGAGCTCACGGTTGCTGAGGACTTTCCTTATGAAGAGCCATCTTCACTGGAGGAGATTCGTCGTCTTCGTCCAGAAGGTCCACGCAAGCTTGAGGCTGACTGGAGCGAAGCAGAATGGAGAGATAAGTTCTACGGAGCTTGGCTAGGTAGAAGCGTCGGTTGCGCACTTGGCAAACCACTGGAGTATTGGGACTACCTCTACGGTAAAGATGGACGCCCGGGCTGGGAGAATATTGAGCTGTGGTTCCGGGGTGCGGACGCATGGCCAATTACTGGTTATACGCCTGGGCATTCGCGGGCAGAGGTAGAATATGGCCTTGGTTTAAGCGAATGGACTTACGCTAGTACCAGCGAGACTATTAAGTTTATGGAGAGCGATGATGATATTCGTTACACGGTTCTAGGCCTTATGTTGCTGGAGCAGAAGGGGCTGGACTGGGATTCTTGGGATATCGGGAAGCTCTGGCATAAATATCTGACATATGCTCAGGTATGTACGGCAGAGACACAGTCGTATATGAATTTTGCACAGGAGACGTCTCATCTGCATGGTGAGAAGCCTGCGGATTGGTTGGCGCGGCAGGAAAGAGTGCGGATGCACTTAAATCCTTACCGGGAATGGATTGGTGCGGCAATACGCGCAGATGGACTAGCTTATGGTGCGGCAGGACACCCTGAGCTTGCAGCGGAGCTAGGCTGGCGCGATGCTTCTTTCTCACATGTGAAG
Source organism: Paenibacillus sp. VTT E-133280 (assembly GCF_002264385.1). Lineage (NCBI taxonomy): Bacteria > Bacillati > Bacillota > Bacilli > Caryophanales > Paenibacillaceae > Paenibacillus > Paenibacillus sp. VTT E-133280. The sequence goes on along the minus strand of NZ_NFUX01000104.1, from coordinate 8,372 downwards.
AACGGGATCTATGGCGAAATGTTTAATGCGGCGATGATTTCGGCAGCTTTTGCTGAAAAAGATAACGAGCGTATTCTTGAGATTGCTCTTAGTGAGATCCCTAGTACTAGCCGTCTGACAAGTGACGTTCTACGGGGTATAGATATTGCACAGAAGGCCAAGAGTGAGCGTGAATTAGTGAGTAAAATTTGGGATACATTCAGTCATTATGATGCGGTGCATACCAATAATAATGCAGCTCTTGTGGCTGCTTCGCTAGTCTATGGCGGGAATGATTTTGAAAAAGCGGTCGTTACATCCGTTTACGGCGGAATGGATACAGACTGTAATGGTGCTACAGTTGGTTCTATTATGGGAGCGAAGCTTGGAGCAAGTGTGCTGCCGGCTTCGTGGGTTGAACCGCTCCATGATACGCTATATGCGGATCTGCCTGGGTTCCATCCGATAGCGATTTCGGAATGTGCGGAGCGAAGCTATCAGGTGTTCTTGAAGATTCGCAAGGAGCTTGACGGAAAGTCTTAGATCAGGGAATGCGAATAGAAAAAAAAGGATGTCTTAAGCTATCGAGCTTAGACATCCTTTTTTTCGTAGCTATCTAGTTCTTGAAATAGATGTAACAGGGGTTTAGGAGTTAGGTAACAGGAGAATCCTGATTTGAAGAGGGAGTTGTACAGTAATTTATTAGGGAGATAAACTCTTAAAAATAGCCCGGTATAAAGGGTTTTTATGTTATCACTATTTTTTCCTGATATATCATTTGAAGAAAAATGATGACACAGAACATAAAATGCCTTATTATTTAAAGAGATTTTTAGTAAAACAGTTTTTAAATAATTATAGTACAAACCTTGGCTTAGAAGGTTCCAGTATAAATGGAAAGGAAGGGGGAGTTTGCAATCCTATCGCTGAGTGGGGTGAGTAAAGCCTTCAAGCTGAAGGACGGCATGTATCAGGCGGTGGATGATGTATCGCTGGATGTGAAGAAAGGATCGATTCACGGGATTATTGGTGAAAGCGGTGCAGGGAAATCCACACTGCTGCGACTAATTAATCTGCTGGAAAAGCCGGACCAAGGGACAGTAACCGTAGAAGGGCAACATTTAACCGGAATGCCGAGTAAACAGCTACGGAAAGCTAGGGAAAAGATTGGGATGATTTTCCAGCAATTTAATCTGGTCAATAACGTCACGGTAAGCCGCAACATTTCGATCCCTCTGGAACTGGCAGGGGTGCCGAAGCGTGAACGGATGAAGCGGGTGAAGGAATGTCTCGATTTTGTCGGATTGGCTGATAAGGCAGAGCAATATCCCGCACAGCTAAGTGGAGGACAACGACAACGTGTGGCGATCGCCCGGGCGCTTTCTAATAGTCCAGGACTATTGCTATGTGACGAACCAACATCCTCACTAGATCCAGGAACAACTGCGGATATTCTGAATGTCCTGAAGCATATTAATGGGGGCCTTGGGGTTACTGTAGTGATTGTTACGCATGAGATGGATGTTGTCAAAAGCATTTGCACGCACGTATCCGTAATGGAAAAGGGTCGAATCGTAGATTCGTTCTCTCGCGATGACGGTGATTTCCGGCCTGCTGCAGTTCGTACTGGCTCGTACCGGGATCAAATTCTGGGTAAAGCGGGGGAAACTCATGTTTGATAGTGTACTTCAATATCAGGCACAGATGTGGGAGTCGATTGGAGAAACTTTTATAATGGTCGGCATTTCTGTTGGTGCCGCACTGCTGCTGGGGCTTCCACTCGGGACGTTGTTGTTCTTTTGCCGAAAAGGGCAGCTCTATGAGAATAAAACATTGTCACTGGTGCTTAACAGCATCGTAAATATTATCCGTTCATTTCCATTCCTGCTGCTTGTCGTTGCACTTATTCCCGTCACTCGTTTCCTTGTCGGAACTGCGATTGGAACAATGGCAGCCACGGTTCCATTATCCATAGTTGCTATTGCTTATTACTCTCGTCTGGTGGAGCAGTCTTTGCTGGAGGTTCCTAAAGGAGTCATAGAAGCGGCGTTGTCTATGGGAGCCTCGAAGCTGGGGTTGATCTTTAAATTCCTGTATGTAGAGGCCCGTTCGGGTCTGGTGCTCGGGCTTACTACCTCTACCATTAGTTTTATCTCTTATTCGACCGTAATGGGGGTTGTTGGAGGGGGCGGGGTTGGCGATTTTGCGATCCGTTATGGCTATCAGCGTTTTGAGACTGAAGTGATGATCTATGCGATTGTTGTGATGATTGTATTAGTTCAGATGGTTCAATTCACAGGAGGAACGGTTTCGCGGCTGTTAGATAAGCGTTGATCGTTTACCCTTCATTGCAAAGCATGGAAATACAAATTTGTTTACTATATAAAGCGGGGGTTAGTCGTAATCATGAAAAAATCAATGATAATTGTGCTAATGTTAATGGTATTGGTAGTAGCGGGTTGTGGTTCTAATAATGCAGCAAAGAACAATACTGCCAAAGGTAGCGATGATTTAACCAAATTAAAGATTGCTACTTTGATTCCACCAATGACGGAAATTCTGGACATTGTAAAGCCACTTCTGAAGGAAGATGGTATTGATCTTGAAATTGTTGTGCTGTCTGACAATGTGCAGCCTAATGAAGCTTTGGCGAATAAAGAGGTAGACGCTAACTTTTTCCAACACGTTCCTTATATGAAGCAGTTTAATGAAAGTAAAGGCTCCAATCTAGTAGAGGTACAGCCTGTCTATGACGCTATTTATGGTGGATACTCCAAGCGCTACAAGAATGTTGCGGATCTGCCGGAAGGTGCAACACTAGTAATGGCTAATGATCCTTCAAATATCGGTCGTTCCTTACAGATGTTTGCTGCAGCCGATTTGATTAAGCTAAAAGAAGGCGTAGGCATCCAGGCTACACAAGCAGACATTACTGAAAATCCAAAAAACTTTAAGTTTGAGGAAGTAGATTTGTTGATGTTGGCCCGTATGCTGGATGATGGAGATCTAGTAGCAATGACTCCGGCTTATGCTAGCCCACTTGGATTGACACCGAAGAAAGATGCGCTGATTACTGAAGGCGAAGATTCTGAATTCACCATCACCTTGGTTGCACGTGAAGACAACAAGGACTCTGATGCGATTCAGAAGTTGGCTAAACGCATTAGCGGCCCTGAAGTGAAGAAATTCCTTGAGGATAATTACGCGGATATCGCGTTGCCTGCTTTTAAATAGTTAGATTAGTAATTCAACGAGACTTGTCCATTATGGGCAAGTCTTTTTTTGTGTCACTAGAATGTAAGAACTGCTCTATATAATGGGTTGTAGAATAACAAAGCGGAATGGAGATGGGGATATGTCTGTACTTAGCGCAATTAATCTCACAAAACATTACGGTAAGGGTACTAACCTGGTCAAGGCACTAGATGGTATTAACGTAGAGATACACAACGGTGAATTTATAGCGATTGTCGGGACATCAGGAAGTGGGAAGTCAACGCTCTTACATATGCTTGGCGGACTTGATCGGGCAACTGATGGACAAGTGATCATAGATGGAAAGAATATTTTTAGGATGAAGGATGATGAGTTAACCGTATTTAGGAGAAGAAAAATTGGATTTGTGTTTCAGAACTACAATCTGGTGCCGATTCTGAATGTATACGAGAATATAGTGCTACCCATAGAGCTGGATGGAAACAAAATAGATAAGGATTTCGTGGATCATATTGTGAATACGTTAGGTCTCTCGCAAAAATTGGACAACCTCCCCGGTCAGCTATCAGGCGGTCAGCAGCAAAGGGTAGCTATCGCACGGGCCTTGGCAGCTAAACCTTCCATTATCTTAGCAGATGAACCTACAGGGAACTTGGACAGCATTACTAGTCAGGAGGTCATTGGATTACTCAAAGTAACTAGCAGACAGTTTAATCAGACGATTCTAATGATTACTCATAATGAAGAGATTGCTCAGCTTGCAGACCGGACCATCCGGATAGAGGACGGTAAAATTACTGGAGGGGCATTGTGATGATGCTTCCAAACAGCAATAAACCAATTGTTAAAAAGCTGACAAGCAGGAGCCTGAAAGCCAACCGGACCCGAAATCGGTTCGTAATTATAGCCATCGTGCTTACTACCTGGCTTATTACTTCTTTTTTTAGTATTGGACTTAGCAACTATAAAACCTTCGAAATGCAGCAATTGAAAATAAACGGGACCATGGCTGATGCCTACTTGACCTCACCGTCAGAACAGCAATTAAACAAGTTAAAGGAACATTCCTATATTAAGACCATCGGACTTCAGTCCAAAGTGGGGGATGTTGTCAATACTCCTGAATGGGGAGACCTTAATTTAGCTTTGCTCTGGTATGACTCTACGGAATGGACAGAAATGCGTAAGCCGGTAATTGACGGGCTAAAGGGCAAGTACCCAGAGAAGGACAATGAAATCGCCGTTCCTTTATGGATATTACATTCGATGGGGATTAATGATCCGCAGTTAGGCATGAGCTTGCCATTTACTTACTCTGTTTCGCGAGCTGGGGTGAAATCTCAAGAGAATAACAACTTCGTACTAAGTGGATGGTTTACCGATTACAGTCATGTCCGTACCGGGAATTCTGGAGCTATGCTGGTATCGGGGGCTTTTGCTACAGCTCATGGCGTAGATCTTAAGAATCCCAAAAATGCCACTATTCTATTTAATGAGAAAAACACGGATGAACTTATCTCGCGTTTGCAACAGGATATTACTTTAGAAAAAAATCAAAAGCTCGAACCTGTCTCTAACCAATCGTCTACCTCTTCAGATAGAACAGCGACTTTGATCGGTTATGCTGGAATTATATTATTTGTTATGTTGAGCGGATATTTATTAATTTATAATGTGCTTTATATTTCTGTCTCAAGGGATACAAGGTTCTACGGTCTACTTAGAACGCTAGGAACTACACAACTGCAGATTAAAAAAATAGTTAGGGCACAGGCTTCACGGCTAGCACTTATCGCTATCCCACTGGGACTTGCCGCAGGAGCTGTGACTTCCTTCGTAATGGTGCCGCTGGCTATGAGTACAATGGATCTGGATACGGGCGTGGTGATTTCTTTTCACCCGTTAATCTTTATTGGAGCTGCGTTGTTTGCTTGGTTGACCACCATGTTTAGCGCTATCAAACCTGCCTCTATCGCTGGCAAAGTCTCTCCAATAGAAGCGGTGAGATATACAGGTACGATGGTTAAAGCTAAGACGAAGCGGGGAACTGGCGGATCTAAGCTGCATCGACTGGCTTGGCGTAATATTTTTAGAGTGAAAAAAAGAGCGATGGTTGTATTTCTCTCTTTATTTCTCGGGCTGACAACTTTTCTGGTGATCAATACGCTTGTGCTTAGTATGAGTACAGATCATTTTGTTGCTGAATACATGGATAACGATTTCACGCTGTCCAATCAGACGATGTCCTTTGGGTTTGAGGGGGAAATGAAAGCCAAGATTACAGAGGATATGATCAAGGAAATTCAGGATATAAAGGGAGTAAAAGAGGTCTTCAAAGCTTATACCGGGATAGGTCAGATCAAGTATGATCCTAAGGTGTTCAGTAAGTATATGGATGAATTCGCAAAATCATATCACACAGATCGCCCTACCGATGAACAATTAGCTGTGCCTCAAAGCATGTTCTCAATGACCCATGTTATTGGGTTAGACTCAGCTCAGGTTAAGAAGATGGAAGAGAAATTAGAAATCACTGTAGATATGGAACGCTTTGAAAAAGGTGAGATCGCCTTGCTGGACAATTTTAGTCTCAGTGGTCTTGAGATAGGAGATCCATTTCAAATAGGTCCTATAAACAGCGAAGCGACACAATCTTTCGATATTGGCGGGCTAGGTGACTTCAGCTCTCTAGGGTCGGCACATTTTGTAGCTCCGAATGTATACATCAGTCACACTGCAATGGAGAAATTTATGAAAAACCCACTTATAAGTAAAGTGTATATTAATGCTGACTCAGAAGACTGGAAGCAGATTACCGATCAATTGGAAGGACTCATCGGCGGAGATAGTGAGCTGAAGCTGGAGTCGAAGCTGTATATGGAAAAATTCATGGAATCGGCAAAGTTAACCTTTTACATTATGGGTGGTGGAATTGCGCTCATTCTAGCGCTGATTGGAATTTTGAATTACGTTAATATTATGTATACAGGAGTTGTAGCTCGGAAGCTGGAGTTCGCAGTGATGGAGAGCATCGGGATGACCTCTAAGCAGATGAGAAAGCTGTTGCTGTTTGAAGGAGCAGGTTATGCGATCATATCTACGTTGCTAATCTCAACAATAGGCACATTAATCAGTTACGGTGCTTATAGCCTGTTCAGCCAAGAAGCTACTTATGCTGTGTTTAGCTTCCCAACCCTTCCGCTTTCAATTGCAATTGTACTCGTTTTTGTGGTTTGCCTGAGTGTTCCGCTTATTGCTTATAAGCAAATTAAAAAGGACAGCATTGTGGAACGTCTGCGGCAAATGGAATAGAGCTAATTAATTTACAGCGTAGCCTTCCTCTGCTTGTTACAATGATAGGTATTGAGGTGAGTTTCAATGACAACCATTCTAATTGTAGAGGATGACGGTCTCTTAAACGAGGGGCTAAAGTTCATGCTTGAAAAAGAAAACCATAAGATTATTCAGGCCTATTCTTTTCAGGAGGCGGCTTCTAGAATTCAGGATCAGACCATCGGTCTGGTCCTTTTGGACATTAATCTCCCCGATGAGAGTGGCCTTATACTGTGTCGGGAAATTCGGCGAACGAGTTCCATTCCGGTTATATTTCTAACTGCCAACGATACGGAGCAGGATATGGTAGCTGGATTTGGGCTAGGAGCTGATGATTATATTGCGAAGCCATTTAGCATGGCCGTACTTTTGCAACGTGTTAAGGCTGTTCTCCGACGAACAGGCACTGATGGGGGCTCAGAGCTGTTTCATTACAAGGATATTACAATTAACTCAGCCAAAATGAAGATTTACAAATATGGACAAGAAATAAAACTAACCACTAATGAGTATCGTCTCCTTGCCATCTTAACCGAAAATAGCGGTCAAGTTCTTACTAGGAGGTTAATGCTGGAGAAGCTATGGGATATAGATGGTAATTTCGTGGATGAGAATACACTAAGCGTAAATATTCGTAGGCTGCGGTCTAAAATTGAGGATGATCCGAAAGATTGTCAATATATTAAAACTGTATTCGGTATCGGCTACACATGGGGAGAGTAAGGATGAAGAATCCCTTTACAAAAATTATTTGGAGCTCGTTCACCTTTTTTGCTGTAGCCGTTGTGTTGTTTGTATCTATGCTTATCTATTATAAGCCTGAGAGGCATGTAGTTATTGTATCCGTGGTGTTTATTAGCTTGATGGTTTTGCTGTTTATAAGTTTTGTGCTCGCGCTTCGTAAAGAAATGCTAAACACTCTATTTTCATTGTCGAGACTGATTCAAGATCTTATTAATGGACAAATGACTCAGATGTTCCCGGTACAGGAGGATACACTTCTCTCTAAATTACAGCATCAGGTTATTCAATTATCTGAGCTGTTGTCTTCGCAGAAGCAGCGCTACCGTGAAGAGAGTCAAGAAGTCAAAACATTGATCTCTGATATCTCTCATCAACTTAAGACTCCTTTAGCCAATTTAGGGATGTATAACAGCCTTCTTATGGATGAAGGACTCCCCGCTGAAACACGCAGTGAATTTATTCGCCATATGGGTAGCCAGATTGAGAAGCTGTATTGGCTCATGGAGAATCTGATCAAGTTATCGCGTCTCGAATCCGGTATTATAGAGCTTCATACGGAGAAGTATGGTCTTGAGAATACTGTGTTGTCAGCGATCAAACAGGCGTTTCCAGCAGCCGAGCAAAAGAATATAGAGATCTTACTGGAATCCGATCAGGGAATTATGCTGCAACATGATCCCAAGTGGACGGGAGAAGCTATCTATAACATCATCGATAATGCTCTGAAATATACGCTCAGGTCCTGCAGTGTTAGAATTACGATTCGCAGGTATGATCTTTTTGCAAGGATTGATGTTGCCGATGGTGGAATAGGAATTCCTGCCGCTGAGATGAATGACATTTTTAAACGATTTTACCGAGGTGCGGGTTCCAATGGAACTGAAGGTGTTGGCATAGGCCTTTATTTAGCCCGTAAAATTGTGACCGAGCAGGGTGGATATATAAAAGTGAGATCCGAGTTAAGTAAAGGAAGTGTTTTTTCTATATTTTTGCCGTTACGCTGATTCTGAATGTACTCGAAGCTTAGCCCCCTAAATTGGGGGTTTTTCTCAAAATATAAGAAAGTATATGTTTCACGTTATACATTATCCTTATATTTC
>NZ_NFUX01000132.1:0-7505 GCF_002264385.1 Paenibacillus sp. VTT E-133280 | reverse complement strand
GAGATTCATTGCAACACTTTTTTTCAAATATTTAAAAACCATAAATCAAGTATTAATGATTTCACTCTATCTTTATATACTGTTGCCTTGTATACATTCCATAATATAAAAGAAAAACAACTGCAAAAGATATCAGTTGTTTTTAGAAGAGAGCTTAGAAGAATCTAAATTAATTCCGCTTCCTTCGCTCCAGTAATTACGGAAACGATACTGTTTCGAAGTATCTCCGCATTATAGGCCTGGTATGGATCAACATTGAAAACAACAGCATCTGCAATAAAACCCTCTGCAATTTGCCCCAGCTCATTTCCATTCCCTAGAATATCAGCAGCGCTTTTAGTAGCAGATTGCCATGCTTCTTTGCGTGTTAAGCCATAATCAATCAACGTATCCAGCTCTTGAAGGTTATAACCATGTAATGAAGGTGTAGCATAATCTGTACCGAATCCTATACGAACGCCTTCTCTTTTTGCATAATTAATGGCTTTGGAATGCGATTCAACAGCGCGGGCAGCTCGTTCGCAAATAATCGGGTTCAAGGCTAGAACGCCTTTCGGATCTGCAGCAATGCGATAGATAGATGTAGTAGGTACAAAAGCCACCCCTGAACTAGAAAGTCTCCCTGCCTGATCTTCAGTTAGAAACATCCCATGCTCTATAGATTCCACGCCGGCCTGAATGGACCAGTCTATCGTTACTCCACCCCAGGTATGAACCAGTACCTTCTTATCATAAGCATGTGCATTACGAACAATGAATTCGAACTCTTCTTCGGAAAAGATCGGATCTACGACTTTCTCGGTGGGTGCCCCAAGACCGCCTGTGGCCATGATTTTTATCCAGCCCGCTCCTGTAGCAAAGATTTGCCCCATCCGTTGTTCCAAATACTTAAGTCCACGGGCATCTGCTGCTCCAAGCATCTCACTGCTCGTATGCACTCTTAAAGGCTGCTGATACTGCTGAACAAGATGCTTCACTGTGCTGGGGGTAATTCCCCCTGCATCCCGTACAGTCGTTACACCAGTCCTTAGAGTAGCCTCAAATGCTTGCGCCTGCATGGCCTCGATCTGATGGGAGTCGCGCTTCAATTGGTCCGTATGATCAAAGTCTGTCCAAGCAAGATGCGTATGAAGATCAATAATACCAGGCGTTATCCATAGTTCTGTGCCTGTAGGAGTTGTATTATTTTGTTGCGGCTTCGCTTCAGTAATAGATGAAAAATAGCCATCCTTGATCACAACATTAAAACGTTTTCCTTCGATGCCTGCTATATGAATATCCATGAATGTATGTAGCTCTGGATGCTTATGGATCATCTTCATTCCCCCCAAGCCAGCCGAACAGCTTGTAATGCCTGATCAGGGTTTTGTTTCAACAACTCAGCAAGCGTTGACATGGCTTCCTCTACACTTTTACGAGCAGCATTTGTTCCAAAATGATTGATCCGCAAAAGATGTCCAAATAATTCTCCGTCTCCTGGAGCCACAATGCCTATAGGTTTTTCGATCTGCAAGTCTTGCCTTCCACCAATCCGAACCGTTGTAGTCAGTGTAGAATAATGTCTGCTGTCCTTTTGCCAAGGCTCAAGCCCCAAGCATTCTATACCCGCTAATGTAGCAGCTGCAGCCCTTTCATGACGCTGAATGATTTGCTCCAATCCCTCTTCTTCAATTCGTGTCAAGGTCAGGATCAAAGCTCTAGCCTCTAATGTCGGAATATTTGGAGCAACTCGTAGTGGCGCGGCGCCATCCAGCGAAGGTTTGAGATCCAGCAAGGACAAAATGGAGTTACGTGGTGCATTTTTATTAGACTCAAGAAATTTCCAGCCACGTGGTGAAATACTGACGGCGCTAACGCCGTTAGGTCCAGCCAAGGCTTTTTGCGCGCCTATCACAGCAAAATCAACTCCCCATTCATCGACCAGTAACACCTCTCCCCCAACCGCAGAAACCGAGTCCGTCACAGTAATGAGATTGTACTCCTTTGCAATCCTGAATATTTCTTTAGCCGGATTAGATCCACCTGTAACCACTTCAGCCTGAACAAAGGAAAGGGCACAAGGGTTAAACTCTTTAATTGCGGAAGCAACTTGGTCTCCAGTGACCACTTCATCAAAAGGAACCTTTACTTCAATTACCGTTGCTCCTCCCCGCTCAAGCCATTTTCCAAATAGACTTCCATAGGGACCTGTTACTACATTTACAATGGTTCGACCAGGCGCGGCTATTCCTGCAGCTACTGCCTCGATTCCCAGAATTGCCTCAGCTGGGATGATAACTGGTGGATGCTCAGTAAACAAGATTGTAGAAATTAATTCTGTAAGCTTATTATACTCAGTCACTGAAAGTGGCACATGTATATTATGTTCTGGGCTCATAAGAAACCTCCTGATGTACTTGATTTTGGCATTTTAGGAACCGCCGACAACAGCTCGTAACTATATTCATGTTTAGGCCGGATGAAGAATTGATCCCTGGGACTCTGCTCCACGAGCTTTCCTTGCCGCATAACTGCTACCGTATCGCTAATTGCATTGATAACTCCTAGATCATGGGAAATAAAAAGCATAGTGAGATTAAGCTCAGTTTTCAGCGTATTGAACAGCTCGAGCACACTAAGCTGCACAGATACATCCAGCGCGCTCGTAGGTTCATCGGCGATCAGGATATTTGGTTCAACGCTTAATGCACGAGCGATCGCTATCCGTTGCCGCTGACCACCAGAAAATTCGTGAGGGAATTTATCTAAAGCCTTTTGCTCCAAATGAACCTGGTTCAAAAGCTCTTTACATCTTTGCTCAACGCCCGAACGTCCCACTATTTTATGAAACAATAAGGGCTCGGAAAGAATTTGCCTAATCGAATGCTTTGGATTCAGCGATGCATCAGGATTTTGAAAGATCATCTGGATTATTTTACGATGCTCCCGGCTTCTTTTCTTTTTTAACTCTTGGGTACCTAACAGGATCTTTCCCTCATGCGGGGCAATCAGTCCAGCAATTACTCGAGCCAGCGTAGATTTGCCTGAGCCGGATTCTCCAACAAGTCCAAGAGTGGTGTGCTGCTCAAGATTCAGATTGATACAGTCCAGTGCAGTAAATCCGCCATAGTGAACAGTTAAATCTTTTATTTGCAAGGCTAGTTCCATAAGTCTCTACTCCCTTCAAGCTCTGGCAAAGGAAGCACCGAATCAATCAGCATCTGTGTGTAAGGGTCGGATGGATTTTGCAAAATATCAAGGGTAGCGCCATGCTCAACAATCTGCCCTTGTTTCATTACACATAGGCGTGAGCATAAGCTGGCTGCAATCGCGAGATTATGGGTTACAAAAATCATGGCAAAACTGAGCTCCTGCTGGAGGTTCGTGATCGTTTCAATAATTTGCCGTTGAACCGTGACATCCAGCGCCGTTGTCGGCTCATCACAGAGAAGAATGCCTGGCTTGCATGCCAGTGCCAAAGCGATGACTACCCGTTGACACTGACCGCCTGACAGCTGACTTGGATATCGGTCCTTTTTCTTTAAAGAATCAGGGAGACCAAGCCTTTCGAGTAGCTCCAGCGCAATCATTCGCGAAGCCTTTCGGCTTACTCTCTGTCTGTAATACACGACTTCAGCCAGCTGATTGACAACCATACAGAGTGGATCAAGCGCACCTCTCGGGTCTTGAAACACCATCGCACTGCTTACGTCACTCTTAATGGTGCCACCTGTCTGTTCAACACCATTTGGAAGTAGTCCCAGAATTGCACGCAGCGTAAGCGATTTTCCTGAACCCGACTCACCTACTAATCCTAGACTCTCCCCTTTGCTCAGCGAAAAGCTAACATTGTTGACTAATCTCTCTTTTGACTTTGCAGCCAGCGATAGTGCATTTATTTCTAAAATGGGTTGTATAGACATCATTTTTTCCTCCATATGTCTGCCAAACCATCACCTAGGAGCGACAAAGCTATTCCGGTATACACCACTGCAAATCCTGGGACAGCTGAGAGCCACCAAGCTGTAGTGATGAAGGGTTGTCCATCCGAGATCATAGTTCCCCAGTCTGGAGTTGGCGGTGTAATACCGATCCCAAGATACCCTAGTGTAACAATGGCAACAAGCAATCCAATCATGTCTGTCATAAGAACGACCACGGCTTGCGGAAGCACATTGGGCAGCAGATGACGCAAAATAATTTTTACTCCGGGTAGCCCTAAGGTTTGAGCGGATGCCACCCATTCCTGATTGCGAAAAGATGCGCTAAGACCTCTCACTACACGAGCAAAAACAATCCAACCTACAAGGATAAACGTAATATAGATGCCTCGTTCTCCTGCTCCACTGGCAAAAGCCACGATAATGACGATTAGATAAAAAGGAAAAGCGATCAACGTATCTGACAGCAGCGTAATAACTGTATCAATCCATTTGCCGTAATATCCTGCTAGCATTCCTAGAAACACACCTATACAAAAGGGAATGATTTCTGCCAAGACCATGATTTTTAAATCCGTCCTCGCTGCATAAATCAATCTAGTAAACAGATCACGTCCCAGTTGGTCTGTTCCCAACCAATGCTCGGCTGATGGAGGCTGTAGAAAGGCACTCAAATTTTGCTCGGAGGGATCATAGGGACTTATATACGGTATGAATACAGTCAAGAACATAAGAGCTGCAAACATAATAATTCCCACTAGAAGTGAAGGGGTATTCCATATTCGCTTTAAGCCACTAGTCATCTTGCCACCCTCATACATTCGTGGCTCTAGTCTTATAGTTTTCATTGTTTTCCCTTCGTTCTGGGATCAAGCCACCAAGAAATGATTTCAATCAAGAGACTGATGATCACAACAGCTAACGCACAGTAAAGTGCTATTCCTTGAATAACCGGAAAGTCCCGTTTCGAAATTGAAGTGAATAACAAGCTGCCAATTCCCTTTATTCCAAACACCTGTTCAACGACCAATGTGCCGCCAATTAGATAAGAAATATTCACACCCATCAGCATCAGTGTTGGAAGAGCCGAATTACGCAGCACATGTTTAAGTAAAATAACCCTGCTTGGTATTCCGGCAGCCTTAAGTGTAACTACAAAATCCGATTCTAACACTTCAAGCATCTGTGCTCTTAACGAACGGACCAGCGTAGGAATCTGTGAGAAAGCAACGGTGATTGCCGGAAGTGCAAGACTGTGCAAGGTTCCAATCCACCCTTCACTTACTCCCCCAACGGGGAACCAGCCAAGCCGGACACTAAAGAGCAAAATTAAAAGTAAGCCAACCCAGAAGATTGGCATACCCAAAGTTATTGTAGGAAAAATACGTATTAAATGATCCAGCAGTTTATCCTTATGCGTAGCTGCTACTGTAGCAAGCAGAAGCGATACCAAAATCGCCAACACACACGCTATTACTATGAGCAACAATGTGACAGGGGCTCGCTGCATAATCAACTCTCTTGTTGATGTACCCATAACAATGGAGTTTCCGGTATCCCCCTGAGTAAATAGCGTCTTCAGAAATCGCAGGAACTGCTCCCACAAAGGGAGGTCCAGCCCAAGAGTATGATGCATACTCTTAAGCGCCTCAGGGGTACTGTATTCTCCCAATATCATTTTAGCTGGATCTCCAGGCACAATCCGGATGATGAAAAAGACTGCTATCATTACGCAGCAGATTACTGCCAGCGCTTTTATAAGTGATATCACAAGCCAGTTGTAAGAGTCTTTGCTTCCTCTCGGTTGATTTAACACCTGCTTAAGATTCGTCATTGGCTGATGCGGACATCTTCGAAACGGGCGCTACCGTTAGGTAGAACAACAAGGCCGTCGACTGAAGAACGGATACCTTTCAGAACATCTGGATAATAAAGCGGAATATACGGCACTTCATCAGCAAGTGTCTGCAGCAGCTTAGTATAGATTTGCGCACGGCCATCGCCATCCGCTGTTTTTTGGCCCTCATATAGCAGCTTCGTTACTTCATCATTCGTATAATGGGTCCAATATGATTTGCTGAAGCCTTCCGGATCAGTTTGAAAAGCAATAATCGAGTTCGCTTCTGGGGAGTCGGCTTGACCACTGTTGAGCATTGCGGCGAAATCATATGCAAAGAACCGTTCACGGAAAGTAGCAAGCTCAATCGACTCAATCTCAATTGTAATCCCGATCGTTTGACCCGCTGCCTGAATAATTTGTGCTTCTTGTGCTCTTGTACTATTGCCGGAAGCTACAAGTAATTTAGTAGTGAATCCATTAGGGAAGGCAGATTTAGCAAGCTCCTCCTTGGCCGCCTCGACATTGAAGTTCAGAGCCTTAATTGTATCATTGGAGTTATAAGGAATCGTTGTTGGCAGCAATGAGTTTGCCGTCTGTGCATATCCAAAGGTTAACGCTTTGGTCAAGCCTTCACGATCAAGCGCCAGAGCCAGAGCGCGGCGAACATGCACATCCGAAAAATGTTTATCCAGCGTATTAAAGAACAATTGCTCTGTTACCCAACTACCATTAGTAATTACTTTTGTGTCAGCTCCATCTTTGATCTCATTGGCATTTTGCAGCGCTAAAGATTCAATAGCATTAACTTCTCCAGCTTTCAGCTGATTGATTGCTTGACTATCATCCTCAATCAACTTATAAACTAGCTTATCAATATATGGTTTACCTTCTTGCCAGTAGAATTTATTCTTAGTGAAGGTCAGATCACCCGCTGTATCCCATGATTCAACCACAAAGGGCCCCGTTCCGATGGGCTTCTTAAAGAATTCTTCTTCGGGAACTCCACCAAAATGGTTAGGCAAGATGCCATTTGAGAAATTGGATAGCTCTGAGATAAATGGTGTATAAGGCTCTTTAAGCGTAATAACAAGCGTTTTGTTATCTTGCGCTTTGATTGCGTCCACCTTTGCAGATATTGCCAGTGGGCCGCCAACCTTCAAGTGGCGCTCAAGGGAGAATACAGCATCTTCCGCAGTCACATCCGTACCGTTTGAAAACTTCAGACCCTCACGAAGTTCAAAAGTATACGTCAATCCATCCTCACTAATACTGTGTGACTTCGCAAGCCAATCTACAATTTCGCCCTTGCTGTCAAAAGCAACCAACGATTCAAATACTTTGTCGATAGCAAAAGCATTGTTGGACGTAATCTGGTTATGCAGATCCAGCGAGGTTACAGAAGCAGGCCGACCATAGACGAAGGTTCCTCCTGCTGCCGGCTCTGCTGCTTGAGGACTCTGAGTTGCTGCACTCGCATTTTCCGAAGCTTCCTTATTGGAATCAGCCTTATTAGTAGATCCGGAGCAACCCGCGATTACCATCAATAGTAATATTGATATTGCCCCAAACAGAAGCGGCTTCTTAAAAGATAAATTAAAATATGACATACTCCATTCCCCCTACAATTCATATATGTTTAGTATGAATTGTATTATGGGTTAAACACTGTAGTCTGTCAAACAAAATTTAAATCGTACTAACCCTTTAAGTAAATAAATACAACAAAAAGACCACTGTCGATGACT
>NZ_NFUX01000088.1:0-23073 GCF_002264385.1 Paenibacillus sp. VTT E-133280 | reverse complement strand
GTACTGTTAGTTGTGGTGCGGTAACAAGGCTTGGAGGTTAATATTCACCGGAGTATTCTAGCTTTCAACAAATAAATATTTTCGCTTCCAAATTAGACGCCATCCACATTAAACAAGCAGATTCTGTATACAGCCTTTCATTTTCTTTTTAGCTCGTTGAATTCTTTTTGAGAAGAAACGCTTTATAGCAAAACTTAAGAGGAATCAGGAATATTATGGAATACAAGATTACTTCGAGTGACTACTAAATCAAATGATAAGGATGATTGCTAATGAAAAGGTTTAGTCAATGTTTTATACTTTGTACTATGGTTTTTGCTTTATTAATGCCATCCACTGTGTTTGCTGCTGATAAGAAATTACTCAATGAGGCAAGTATTACTTTGTCTAGCGATGTTATTCCTGTGGGTGGAACTACAAAAAAAAAAGTTCGCTTACTAGCTGAAATGACCAGTCTTACATATGCAAAATTGACACCAGAAGTTTCTGATGAATCCATACTTACCGTTCTATCCAAGGTTGCTTACGAACAAAAGATGAAAACACCTCAAGAAGTGTTAGATTTCACAACCTATTCTAATCAGATAGCAGCTTTTACAGCAGCAAATAAAAAGATGGATGAAGGCGTGAAATATGAAGGACAGTTTGTAGACGGGATCGATAAATATCGGAAAAAGTATGGTATTTAAGATTGAATGATAATTAAATCCCAAAAATCCACGTCAGAGCTTCCTCTAACGTGGATTTTTAGGATTACAGCTATTTTTTTGTGTAAACAATCTTCTTAATACTGTCCCTTGATAGGCAATATTCATCCGAAAGCTGGTCAACCGTTGCTCCAACGGCAAACCTTAAACAAATCTCAATATTTCTAGATCTTAAGTATTTTCTGCTCCCTGACTTCTCGCCCCATTTTACATGTGCTTCTTCAGGCTTAGGGATATATACCAAACCACCGTTAATATATTTCTGAATTTCCTCTAATAATTCCTTTGGAAAAATCGTATCTGCATTTACATATTTCATAGTCACTCTGCTCCTTAAACTTTTTTTGAGTTTGAAGGTAGCAAAGTCTATTCTAAAAACAACCCTGCACAGTGCACTGGCGGTAAATCAATTTTTATTCGCTCTATACAAACAACCGCCGTTGTTTATAGTCTAGACTTTGCATAGAGCTTATCGCTAATTTTAATTTTCTCACTATTGTCCGCCCTCCTTTGTTTAATGTGTAATTACTTGTTCCAAAATACGTTCCGCTGTCTTCTCTCCATTTGCAATACAATCGGGAATACCCACACCATAATAAGAACATCCAGCAAGGATTACATTCGGATAATGATCTGCAATCTTCTTCTCTAAGGATACTACAATCTCATGATGGCGTTTGTGGTAATTTGGCATAACATCATGCCATTTGGTCACATCGTGGGTAACTGGTTGTCCAGTAATTCCAAGACTGGTCTGTATATCATTCAACGCCACCTTTAATAATTCCTCTTCTGAAAGCTTAATCAAGGACTCATAATGCGGTCCTGAGCTTTTATAAAAGAGTCTGACAAGCAGACGTTGTTGACCAGACGTGTGCTCCCACTTGCGACTTGTCCACGTACAAGCATTACAAAGAACATCGTCACTGTTGGCTGTTATGAACCCTGTACCGTTCGCTGGCAGTTGACTGTCAGGGATATCAAATCCTAGATACACACTAATCATAGAGCTGTTAAACAACTGTTTGAAATCTTCATTCAGCGCTTCGTCTTGAAGTAAATCTTGTGCAGTAGAATGCATCGTTCCTAGTACGGCAAAATCGCTGTCCAAGATTCGCCCATCGGCCAGTGTTACTCGGTACTGTTCTCCATCCTTTGCAATGCGCTCGGCCCGAATCCCTTTGATGATCTCTACATCGGACAGCTGTTCTTCCATAGCATCAATCAGAGCAGACACACCACCCTTAAAAGACATAAACTTCTTATCGCCGTTCCCCTGGAATTCAGCCTTATTCGCGGACAATCCCTGAATAATACTTCCATATTCATTTTTATAATCAATCAAATAGGGAAGGGTCGAGGCAATGGTAAGTTCACTCAATTTCCCGGAATATACACCTGATAGGACAGGTGATATCTGCTTCTCGACAAGTTCTTTTCCAAAGAAAGCTTCCAGAAAATCACCTACAGAATCGTTTTTCGTAAAACGATCATTCGGAGTATAGAAATCTTTAAGTGCTTCAACTTTACCTTCAGCAGAGATCAAATCTGTAGTAGCAAGCGATTCAATACTGAGAGGGATGCCAAAGACTGCATCTTTAGGTATTTGCTTCAGCTTACCTTCTGTGTAGATGTATGATATTCCTGTCGCGTTATATACAACCTCATCCTGAATACCTAATTCTTCAACCAATGGGGCTACATTTGTCTTGCGAGTGATAATTGAATCAGCTCCAGATTCCATGATGAAGTCCTCATGCTGAAGTGTTCTGATTTTTCCACCTAGTCTATCGCTGGCTTCAACCAAAATGATTTTTACATCCAACTTATTATACTGTATAGATTTCTGTAGATAGTAAGCGGTAGACAATCCAGTAATCCCCCCGCCAATCACGACGACCGTTCTCAAGCGTTGACACCTGCCTCTAAAGTTATAATCTGTTAAATTCAATTGAATACATTATATCATAGGGATTTATATGTAATAACATACTGTTCGTGTCATATATGACACAAAATACCCCCAAAAATATATACCTTCAAATAAGTCTAAAAAAGCCGCGATGATCGCGGCTAAACTTTATATATTCTCCTGTTTTAAAGCATCAATAATATTTTCCTTCTTCACTTTTGAACTGGAGTACAGCATAGCTGAGCTAACGATGATAAATACAGCGACTATGACATACAAGATACTCATCCACGGAAGTTCGAATCCATAGGAGAAACTACTCATCATGGATCTATAGATCAAGTACATCACGACTATGCTAATCGGAAGCCCGTAAAGTAGTGATTTTATCCCATAGAAGATACTTTCATAATTAATCATTTTATTAAAACCGTTTGGCGTCATCCCTACAGACTTCAACATCGCAAACTCTCTTTTACGAAGTGATATGCTGGTTGATATCGTATTGAAAATATTCGCAATCGATATTAAGGTAATCAAAGCAATAAAACCATAGGTAAAAATAGACATTAACATGATCATCTGCTCACTATTTTGTCTATTTTGAAACACATTTTGAACATAGACATTCCGCTCTTTCATTTCCTCAATGGCCTGTTGTGTCGCTAACGGATCAGAGCTGTTCAGGTTTAGTCGGCTCTGTATATCGTTACTCATCGTATCATTTGTTAATTGATCGAAGACTTGTTCAGAGACAATGATGTTTAATCCACCAACTAGTGCTGAATGAACACCCATAGGACGTTTATCAGTTAATGCGACAATTTCTACTGGTGGTAATTTCGTCTCTTTCTCTGTGTTCCAATCCGTATAAATTAAATCAAGCTTCTGACCGATTTCCGAATGAAGAGCTTTGGTCTCAATAATCTTTTTGACGTTCTCATCCTCAAAGGTGACGGTATCATTCACAATAGCTGACATCTGATTGAGATTCGTTAATTGTTCATAACTTACACCGACGGATTCTGCATAGGTTCTCAAACTCTGTTCATTTAGGGCATGGATCTGAATGTAGTAAGGATATTTCCCATTCTTTAAAATACTGCTATCCTTCTCCACGATCTCTTGCAATTCTTTTGCCATATCTTTTTCATCAATCCATGAACTCAAGCTTAGTTCCCTGACCACATTATATTCCGTTATATTGGGTAAGGCAGATATCGATTTCGTCAGCCGATCTACTTTTTGAGCGTCCTCTGTCCCCATATAAACTTGAATATCATAGTTCAAACCATCCTGTGAGAGTTCTACCGACTTTTTCATATTTGTAGTGAATGATGATACGGTTAAAAATAGAACAATACTAATGACAAGGGAGAACACAGTTGCTTGATACCTGCGTTTATTTCTCTTTAAATTCTTCAAACCAATTTCCGCTTCAATTCCAAATAACTTGCGAACGAACTTAGATGTTTTCACCGCTTTACCAGAGAGCTTAACATCGGTTGTTTGTCTGATTGCATCAATCGCCGAAATCTTTGAAGCTTTTCTGGCTGGAAGAAAGGTGGATATAAAAATCGTCAGTATCGATACTATACAAGCGGTGAATAGGGACAGAGGGGTAACAACCATTGTTAATTTTTCAGTTATCCCTAGTACATCTTGAATCATCGTATTGATGAACATAAAAGTGATCCCGATTCCTGCAATTCCGCAAAGGATCCCAATAGGGATACTAATTAAACCGATGATCATTCCTTCAAAAAACACCGAATTCTTCTTCTGCCTCTTTGTAGCACCTACGCTTGAGAGCATTCCTAAATGACGTGCACGTTCCGAGACAGAAATCGCGAATGCATTATAGATTAAAGAAACAGAGCCAATGATAATCACAGTCATAACGATGACCGACAATGAAAGAAGTGCATTACGTAAGCCATCGTTATTCGTCACACCATAATAGCGCAGCAGACTATTATTATAAGAAATCGACTCTATATTGTTTTCTTTTGCCAATTCCTCTGCATGTTTGTATATGGAGCTATCCACCTTGTTTAATACAACTGTCGCTGTAGATTTTTCGGCTGCTCCAATCAAACTTTCATCCACATAACTTAGGGCAGTATAACCCGGAGACCATGTTGGTTCCCAAGTGGGTCGCTTTATCACTCCCACAATCGTGTAGTTCATTGGTTTTTTATGAATGATCTCTTCATTCAGGGTATCCTCTTCAGTCCGTAATCGTTCGTTCTGAGATAAGGGCTGACCACTATTTTCATCATCCCTAGTGACTCGCTCTCCGACATCGAGCGCTAAAGTTTCACCAATCTTGTAGGTTACTTTAGCATTTTTTGCAATTTCTTCAGAAATGACTACTTCATAGTTAGTTTTCGGAAGTCTTCCTTCCAGAAGTTTAATCGGAAATTGTTTAAAACCAGCTGCATTATATTCCTTGATATACCAATAGGGCTTGTTCTCATTCTGTCCCCCCACTAAAGGGGCATAGCCACGATCATTTGAGATGACAAGTGTTTTCGTTGCATCATCATCTTCTATCGCTTTGAGTTGAGCTTTAGTAACATTTCTATATTGGACATGCCATTCTCCATTAGTCGAGATACTCTGCTTCCTCATTAATTCCATAAATGAAAAACCAAGCGTTGCCACAGCCGTCACCATAGCCACAGAAATGATGACTCCAATGATGGTAACCATGGTTCTTCGCTTATTCTGCTTCAAATGTCTAAGTGTTAATTTATTTACGATATTCACGGACGAATCACCTCATCTTTAGCGATCCTTCCATCTTCAATGGTAATGACTCGATCTGCTTGCAGTGCAATCCGTTCATCATGAGTAATGACAATCAGCGTTTGATTATAGGTTTTATTAAACATTTTTAATAAATCTATAATTTCACCACTGTTCTTACTATCCAGATTACCGGTTGGCTCATCTGCCAGCATGATTGCGGGATTACTAATTAACGCTCTACCAATAGAGACCCGCTGTTGTTGCCCGCCTGAGAGCTGATTCGGAAGATGGTTTAAGCGATTTTCCAAATTCAACGCCTTTACAGTATCCGCAAATTGTTTCTTATCTACCTTGTGCTGATCAAGAAGTAAAGGGAGAGTGATGTTCTCTTCGACCGTTAGGACTGGTATAAGATTATAGAATTGATAAATCAGCCCAATTTGTCTGCGTCTAAAGATCGCCAGCTGTGTTTCATTCAATTCATATATATCCGTGTTATCTACGAATACTTTGCCGCTTGTCGGTCTATCCACTCCGCCTAATAAGTGCAGAATGGTCGATTTCCCGGAGCCAGATGGCCCGATAATCGCTACGAATTCCCCTTTTTTAATCGAAAAAGATACATCATCCAATGCCTTTACCGCTGTTTCGCCTTTTCCATATGTTTTAGACAGATGTTCAATCTTTAAAATGTCCATTGTTAGACCTCCATTTGTTGATGAGATCAGTATATCTGTCTACAATGACTATCCAGTGACTCTAAAGTGACATTCTAGTCACTAAGCCATATGTGCTAAAAGACTTGTTTATAAAATTTGATCTGAAATTGTGAACCCTTCCCCACTTCACTCTTCACATCGATCGTTCCGGTTTGTCCTGTGATAATGCTTTGTGCCAAGGCAAGTCCAATCCCTACACTATCTTCGCTTGCATTCTTACCTTTATAGAATCGTTTGAAGATATAGGGGATCTCTGCCTTTGGGATTCCTTTGCCGTTATCTGTAATGATAATTTCCGTAAACAGTGTATTTTCTGCAAAAGAAATCGAAATCTCTCCCCCAGCAGGTGTGTGCTCTACACAGTTTTTCAGAATATTAATGATCGCCTCAGTTGTCCAATTGAGATCGCCCGCAAATGTGGTGCTCTCTTCTCCATCAATCAAGATGCGTTGTTCTTTAATATCCATTGGAATTAACATGGGCTCCAACGATTTTTGAACAAGCTTGGTCACCGCAACAAGATCTTTTTTAAAATGAATGGTTCCAGCATCGATCTTGGAGAACTTTAATAAAGAGGAGACTAGCCAACCAATTCGTTCGAGTTGGATCGTAATTTTCCGGGTAAACTCCATTCTCTTCTCAGTGTGCAGCTCAGGATCACTTAATAAATCTGCCATCACGGTCATGGAAGTAAGCGGGGTTTTGAGCTGATGAGAGATATCTGAAATCGCATTGGTGAGCTTCATTTTATCTTCTTGTAATTGCGCACTCTGCTCGGATAACATCAGCGTCACTTTATAAATGTCATTCTTCAGGATACTAAGCTCACCTTCCTGATTATCACGAACATCGAGCGAATAATTCCCACTGCTGATTTGACGTAGATATCCTGAGAGCTTTTCAATTTCACCATATCTCCAGCGGGTAAACAATACACTACAAGCTATAAGCAAAGCTGAAGTCCCAGCTGTGAGCCCTACCGCCTCTAACGATATAAATGTCGCCACCGCTGTAGCCACAAGACTGACCAAGCACATCGTAAACAATAACCATCTAAATTCTCTATTACGAAGCATCCTAATCACCTACCTTGTAACCCAACCCTCGAACTGTTTTGATCAGTGTTGGTTCTTGGGGGTTATCTTCTAACTTTTCCCTAAGTCTTTTTATGTAAACCGATAATGTATTGTCGTTCACGAATTCACCTGCCACATCCCAAATCCGTTCTAACAATTGATTTCTTGAGAGAACCTGACCAACATGGTTAGCAAAGATCAGTAATAATCGATATTCTAATGCGGTCAATAGCACTTCATCGCCGTTCTTATAAACCTTTCCTTCAAGCGTGTTAATCCGTATATTCTCTAATTCGATAATGGATTGGGTCTGAGCCTGCTTGTTATATCTCCTTAAGACGGATTTTATTCGCGATAGCAGCTCCCGAATCCGAAAAGGCTTGGTTATGTAATCATCTGCCCCCATATCGAGTCCCATCACCACGTTGACCTCATCATCAATCGCCGTTAAAAAAATTACCGGTATATCACTTTGCGCTTTCACGATCTTGCACAATTCATAACCGCTGCCATCTGGAAGTGAGAGGTCAAAGATGCATAAGGTGAGCTCTGATAACTGCTCTGATAACACCGCCTTGGCTGAGGAGGCGTCATAACATAGAAGGGTTTCAAAATGATCCTGCTGTAATGAATATTCAAGTCCTGATGCTATCGTTCTATCGTCCTCGACAAGAAAAATTTTCATGGATGATCATCCTAACCTTATAATATATTCAATCGTTCCATTCGTTCCGATGATCATTCTCTCATAATTATAGAGTTATACCAAATTACTATTCATATTAAAGTATTTACAACTCCACGGTAAATATAATAAAAACGTCTACTCCATGGAATAGACGTCTCTAAAAGGATTATATTGCAAAAGCACCACACTTATATTGATGTATCTGTTGAAACCCTAGCCGTAGTGCCAATTTTTTCGAAGCTTCATTATCAGTAGAACAATCCCAGTAAGGAATAAAGCCATTGGCAAGCACATCTTCAACTACTAGCGTTGCTAAATGTGCCCCTACTCCTTGTTTCTGATATTTAGGAAGGGTTTCAATTCCGATTGCGTGTGTATCCTGTGTAACAAAACTAGAATAACACACACCCATAACCTCAGATCCCTCAACAGCAGCATATCCGTAGCCTTTTTCGGCAAAGTCTTCTTTCGATGACCAGAATAAATCAATATTTTCATGTACAAATTCTATATTCTTTAGATCTGAGTTCTCCCAATCCAGCATTTTAAGATTTATAGTTCTAATCCCATTAGTCTGCGTCGCAGGCGGCTTGTGAAGTAACTTGAACACCATCTGTTCAAAAGGATATAGCTTCCTAGAAGGAAACATCAATTCCAGATTCCATTCATCATGTTGACCAGAAACTTCGAAATGTTCCATCCCCAGTTCCTTCATTCTAGGTACAATATGATCTGTTACATAACTGTCCAGTGCATGGATAAAGGCTTGATTGGTGTGATTACCGATAAGATAAAACCCTTCAATCCCCTGACTCCACACTAACGCACTCTTTGGTGCTGTAAGTTGATCGACAAAGATCCAACCTGGATTATTGCCTTCAATTAAAGAGAGAATTTCGGGATGGATATGCTCTCCTTGAAGTAGTGGCTTCACTTTATAATAATCCTCATGAGGTATTTCATGCATACAAACACTCCCCTTAATTTCCTTGCAGATGCTGTATACATAAGTATAAAGTAATCGTCCTTAATCGGTTGGTAAAATTCATTCATAACTGAAAATTACTGTCCATGCATAACTGTTTTCCTAGCCTTAATTAATATGAATGAAGGTCTCCTTCTTTCATTTATTAATTTGGGCATCTTCTCAAGACCCTCAAGGTTAGATTCAGGTTCAACAATTTCTTCAATAGCGAGTCCATTTTGGATCAAAGTATTAAGTAATGTTGAAAGCTTTCTATGGTATTTAATAACTCCATCGATTCCCCAAAACTGTGATCTGAGACCTTCTTCACCATAATTATCAATAGGCCAATGAAGAATATTTTGATCGGGATCTTTAACCCACCCACTTTGGCTCTTATTCGATAGAACAACCGGATGCTCTGTTGAAAATACCAGGTGCCCATTGGGTTTAATCCAATCTGAAATCCTACTAATGAGGGTTTTATAATCCTCGACATAATGAAAAGCTAACGAACTTACTACCAAATCAAATTCATTGCTATTAAAATCGATTTCCGCCATAGAGCCCTGTACATAACGGATCTGAGGTCGTTTCCCTGCCATAGCTAACATTTTCTCTGATATATCTACTCCTGTTACGTGTGAAGCATTGTTATCAATCATATAGTTTGCCATTTCACCAAAACCACAACCCAAGTCGAGAACATTCAAATCTTGTAGAGTTGGAAGCAAACCTCTTATTGCAGGTTGTTCAATAAAGTCATTGTATGTAATTCTTGATTCCCTTAAGTTCTTATACATTTGAAAAAACTCAGAGTTGTCATAAATGTTCTGTTGCATGATCCACCTCCACGATATTATTGATGATGTTTACGAAGCCGGTTGTAATATAGCCAAGTTCGACTAACATATGAGCCAAACATTAGAATTAAGATGGCGTACAAGATCAAATTCATGAGCTGCAATCGATCCAAATTCGAGTAAGTCGATAATTTTATGTTTAATATTATGAT
The DNA here is from genome assembly GCF_002264385.1 of Paenibacillus sp. VTT E-133280. Lineage (NCBI taxonomy): Bacteria > Bacillati > Bacillota > Bacilli > Caryophanales > Paenibacillaceae > Paenibacillus > Paenibacillus sp. VTT E-133280. The sequence goes on along the minus strand of NZ_NFUX01000088.1, from coordinate 13,238 downwards.
ATACACATATAAAATAGTGAGGGGTAAGAACATGGCTGTATACGTTAAAGCTATACGTCTAGCCAGTTTCAATTGATTTAACTTATCGCTATAAATTCGAGGTTTTACTTCGCCTGGCACATATTCTTGGCCCCATAAGACCCATTTCTGACTCCATGAACTCGAATGATACAGACATACCCAGCCAGAATCCGTGTGAATGTTGAAATAATTGGTATCAGCAGTATTTTGTAAGTCCGCACAATAACAGATCTTACGAGGCTTCCCTTTTTTAAAATAAAAGGCAGTTCCTGTTTTGCCAACTCTGTACAGATTATATCCCTTTTCTTCCATTTCCTCTAGCCACGCCTCAAGACGATCCGGCGCATACATCCATCCAAGCTTCCACTTCATAACAAGTTGACCTGAACTTTTCAGACGTTTCTCTTCATTCTTACTTAACCTGTCTTTCAGAAAGGATGTCTCTTGACCATTTTGCTTGTTTGGTTGTATGAATTCCCCTGTTAATCTCTTGTTAGTCTTGTTTAATGTGATCAGCGAATATACGGTGAAAATACATAAGATCATGCTAAGTCCTAATGCAGTAGCGGGAATAAAACCATACGGTCCGTTAAAGACATTAAAATGGCCAAACTCGGAAACACTCATGGCTATTGCACTTATCAAAATTACATTGAGGAATGCAACCATTAAATAAATCAATATCCCCATAAAAATATACATGATCTTCTTGTTATGCTTTACGATCCCTTCTCGATCAGGAAATGTTCTTATTTGTTCTAAAGGCAGCCTGTTCATCGTCACAACCCATTTGCCGCTCTGTAACACCTTCGTCCATCCAAAATTTGATAATCCTTTTGAAAGGGACTGATTTGGAACTTTATCAAATACGATCTGATAGGTAGCTGCTTTCGGTTCGCCCTGCTCAAAGTAAAAATATCTAGTTAAACGGTTGAGTCGGATAAGTGCATAGCCTTTTTCCGCCATAGAAGCCAACCAGTCTTCGGTTTTCTGAACATCATAAGTCCAAAAGGGTCTACATACTTTGATGATCATCTACGTCACCTCCATATTTTATAGCATTCTCGTGTAGCTCTTTAAGTCTATTAATCTCCGTAGCAAGAATTAGCATCCCTATGTCTGTTCTTTCGTAAACCGTTTTTCTCTCTTCATCCGCAAAAACAGTAATCATCCCATCTTTTTGCATCTTCGTTAACGTGCCATATACTGTACCAGAGCCTAACAAAAGACGGGCTTTCGTAATTTTCTCCACATGCTTCACTATTCCATATCCATGTCGTGGCTCATCTAAGGATAAAAGAATATAGAATGCCGTTTCGGTCATGGGTACATATTTCTTCAATACTTTCTCAGGGTTCAACATGCCCAGCTCCCTTTATGAATACGTCGCATTTAAATATGTCTTAACGTGACTATATCACGACGTGACATAGTCTGCAATATTATTTCTCGAAAACATAAAAAAAGTGTGTAGAATCGCTTCATCAGCTATTCTACACACTCTACATTCAACTGCTCCAACCTGCCTAACGAATATCTTTTACACGAATATTACTTCCTAACAAACTCGAATCACTACTTAATCGGAATGACGGGTAATTCTCATCTGCTTCAAGTCGCATCTGTTCATCAAATAAAGACTCCTGTTGCCGGTCAACCAAAAAAGTAAAAGGCTCTTTCTGCACTTCGATATCTGTGTGATGAGGTTCACTAATGATTTGAATTACGATTACGCCATTACAACCACAGCCCTCTGTATCGAAGAATAATTTAAAATATCCTGGTCGTTCATCAAGGCTTTTTTCTAACTTTTCAATAGTTTTGGGGTTCAATTGTATGAACATAGGATGATCTACTCCTTATTTATAATTGAGCTATTACTTTCCCAAGTATAATTTCATTTGCTTCCATCCTCGTGTGACTGCCATCACTTCTATTTTGACAGACATGCGACTGAGGGGAAGACTAAGCCGCCTTCTGCGTTTCCCGTTCGCCACCTAGCTTAAACACGAGAATACCTCCAACAATAACAATCACTCCGACCAACTGCTTCCAAGTAAAAGGAACCTTTTCAAGCCCTAACCAGCCTAGTGAATCCCAGAGCAGTGCAAACCCAAGCTGAGAGATTAATACGATCGAAATCGCATACGTTGGGCCGAGCCGTTTTGTACCTTGCACAAGGCATATTACTACCCCAACCCCGATCAAACCACTGATCCAATACCAAGGCTCCATATTTCTCAAAGTAAATATGCGGTTTCCTTCAACGATAAGACTCATGATAAATGAAGCTAGGAATCCCATCCCTAACACTAAAGTTGTCGTGGCCCAAGATCCAACCTTTTCATTAACTTTTGTATTAAATATATTTTGCAGACTCACGAATGATCCCGCGATAAGTGCTAATATCAAACCAATAATCATAACTTAACTCCTCCATTTATCGAGTTTGCACAAGGCCATTAGAATTTCAGTATCACTACGCCAACGATCATCACCCCGATGCCGATGAATTGCGGCAGTCTCATTTTTCTCTTTTCCATTCCAAACCAGCCTTTAATATCGATTAAGAACGTCAGACATAGCTGAGCAATCAATAACGAGGATATTGTAAACGTAACACCGATTTGCTGAATGGCCGTTACTTCACTGAAAATAATTACAGCTGCAAAAGCGCCGCCGATCAAATATAAGGGTTTTACTTGCTTAAATCCTCCCCATTTCCCATCTCTAACGAACAAAAGAATTAGGAAGGACATGATGAACCCTGTTAACTGTGTAATTGTCGCTGCCTGCCAAGTCCCGATATCCTGGCTAATTCGAGCATTTGATACGCCCTGTAGTGTAATACAAGCCCCCGCTAAAAACGCAAATATAATTCCTCTCATTTCTCTCTCTCCTCAACTTCGATCTCTACATATTAAATAGCAATTCAAGGGTTTAAAAAAGGACATCTGTCCTTAATGAGAAGAAACGTTGCTATGGTCCAACGAACGAGCGTTACACGTAGAAATAAAAAGACCGTCTCAAGCCAACTTGCTGGCTTAAAACGGACTTCAAATACTATATATGGTTGATTATGAGAGCAAATTCTTCTCATGCATTTGATCAAAAATAATTTGGGTAACAACAGACACACGATCCCGATCCTTATAGCTTAACCAAGATAATTCCTCGATTTCGGACGCTGGCTTTAATGTCCCTTCATAATCCGCAATATAACAGGTCATTTTAACTATAACACCTTCTGCTTTACCATGAGCTTCTGCCTCAAACGTGCCAAAATAAGAGACCGTCTCTGTCTTGATCTGAACAGAAATCTCTTCCTCGATTTCGCGCACGAGTGTCTCTTCGTCTGTTTCTCCGGCTTCTCTTTTTCCTCCAGGTAAATAATACATATCTTTCCCTTTGGAACGCGCACATAAGACTTGTCCATTCTCGATATGAATCCAGGCGATTTTATCAATGATTGTAGTCATATTGTTCTCCCCATGCTTTTTTTTCAACAATTATATCATACAGCTGAACGTTTACATTTATGCAACGTCAGCTTTAGATTTTTGAACGCGAAGCTTAGATTGAGGTAGGTGATGAAGCAAATAGTATACAGCAACTGAGATAAGCGTCACGAACCCTGCAACTTCGTACATCATACGGTAATCTGTATAAGAAGCAACTACACCCATAATATAAGAACCCGCTCCATACCCCAAATCAAATAACAAGAAAAAGGTTCCATTTGCGCTTCCTCTACGTTCTTTATCGGCTAATTTTAGTGCAAGCGTCTGAAAGCATGGCATAAGTGCGCCATACCCAACCCCCATAATGATGCCTGAGAACATCAGCATGAATCCGGATTTAGCTTGACTTAAGCTAAGCAGACCTACAGCAAAGATCAGAATTCCGGGATAAATGAGAATATGTTCATTATATTTATCGAATACTTTACCGATTAGCGGTCGAAACAGCACAATCATAATCGCAAAGGCCACAAAAAAATAACCGGTAAGCTGTGATTGGTTAATTTCTTTTGTAAAAGAAGCGATAAAACCAGATAAAGAACTATAGGAGAACGCAAGCGTAAATCCGACAAGCGAGATGGGCAGTGCTTTGGGTTCAATGACATCACTCCAGCGAAGACCCTTTCGCATCTTCACAGGTTCCCTAATGGCCTCTTTAACCGTATCCTTCGCTTCTTTGGGCATACGAACGCCTAATGTGAATAACAGCGAAAGCGCAGCAATCACACATACACCTAACAGCAATACATGAATGTTCTCATCTTTCCATAGAAAAAGACCCAAAGCTGGTCCAATGACCATCGCAATGCTCATAAACATACTAAAATAACCGATGCCTTCACCCTGGCGTGAGTACGGGATTAGTGTGGAAGCTATTGTACTTGTCGCTGTCGAAGCAACCGCATAACTCATACCGTGAATGAAACGAATCACCAGAAACAATACAATTCCATTAGCTCCGAAGTATCCTATACAGGCGAGTAGGAATAAGACCAGCCCAATAACCGCCATTTTCTTTTTACCGAATTTATCAACCCATTGTCCTGAAAAAGGACGGATCAATACACCTCCGAGGACATAGATGGTAATGGCTAACCCCATTTGCTGCTGATTCCCGTGCAAGCTTTCCTTCACGTATAACGGGAATGCAGTCGCCAGAATGTAAAAGGTCAGAAACATAAAAAAACTACTCAAACAAACAACAATAAAATTCCGGGTCCAAATTTTCTCTCTAATCACAGCAGACTCTCTCCATCCTACCTATATCTTTTTATATGTTACAATAGTATAGGACCGAAAATTAATTAAGTAAAATACATATTATATGATGGATATATCACATTAGAGTTATGAATAAAGAGAGGTCAATGTTATGGAATTCCTTCAGCTTCAATATTTCCGTGTAGTTGCTCGTCTTGAGCACATGACTAATGCCGCCAAAGAATTAAATGTATCTCAACCCTCACTTAGCAATTCCATCCAACGTTTGGAGAAAAGCTTAGGTGTTCCCTTATTTGAACGCCAAGGCAGAAATTTAAAATTGAACGAATTCGGAAAAACATATCTTCGTCGTGTGGAGCAAGCATTTCTGGAACTGGATGAAGGTCAGCATCAGCTCACGGATATGGCCGGACTTGAACATGGAGTAATATCTATAGCAGTAACACTACCGTATGTATTGCCCACTTTACTAAAAGAGTTTCTTACCCTTCACCCGCACGTTCGGATCATTCAGCGTCAGCTTGGCTCAGCATTAGAAATGAGAAACGATCTGGAGAGTGCAGTGATTGATTTTTGTATATCTTCGACACCTGTTACCGGACCAGACATCGAATGGTTTACCTTAGCAGAAGAGGAATTATGTTTAAGTGTGCCGAAGAATCATCGTTTTGCCAATCGCGAAAGTATTTCTTTGATTGAAGCTGCCGGTGAGAATTTCATTTCTTTGTCTTCTAGATCTAATTTCCGTGAAATTACAGATGCATTTTGCCGTCAAGCTGGATTCGAACCACTAATTGCTTTCGAGCTCGAAGAAGTAAGTGCCGTTCAAACCTTAGTTGAGATGGGGCTGGGTATCACCTTTACTCTCCCTTTAGCCTTAAGCAGGAGAAGTAAAAACACAGAAATCATTCAATTGAAAATAACCGATCCGTTTTGTCAGCGCACTTTTGGCATCGCCTGGAGCAGAAAACACTTTTTATCACAAGCGGCTATACAATTCCAGAAATTTGTTGTGGATTTTTTTAGTAAACCTCATGAGTATAGTTAAGGAGAATATGCCATCTTATATCAACCGCAATCACATCTAATAAGCTACTTATACCAAGAGGATTGTAAAGCGTACATGTTTGCATAAATCCCATTGTGATGTACTAAGTCTTGATGATCTCCTACTTCAGCAATTTCTCCATGATACATAACATAGATCGTATCAGCATTCTTCGCCCAACCCAAGCGATGTGAAATAAAAATAGCTGCTTTATCTTGGCAGATTTCTAATAATTTCGTATAGATCTCTATCTCGGCATTCGGGTCAATCGCAGAAGTAGGTTCATCGAATACTATAAGCTCCGCATCATTGTATAACGCGCGGGCAATCGCCAGCTTTTGCCATTGTCCACCTGATAGCTGCCTGCTTCCTTCTACTAATTGCCCCAAATTCACATCTAATCCGCCTAATTCATGGAGCAAATCTATCAGCTCACATTGTTCTAGAACCCTTAGTATTTTAGCATCATCTGAAGGTGTATTCGCATCGCCCAATAGGATATTTTCTCTTAGTGTCAGTTCAAACTTTACAGCATTCTGGAATACGACGGACACCTTTCCGTGAGGTTCTAAATGACCCTTCCAGTTAATCGTTCCGGAGCTTGGTCTATATTGAGCTAACAACATTTTAATCAACGTAGATTTCCCTGCTCCATTTTCACCGACGATGGCTATTTTCTCACCCGGCTTTATGGTCATATTGATGTTAGATAAGACATTCTTGTTCGATTTGGCGTATTTAAAATAGACATTTGAAACACTAATTGGGAGCATAGCATCAGTTGAATTATTGATGTTATTTTTGCGAAAATCCCTGTTCTTATATGTAAGTACTTCATTTAAGTCATATAATTTGCTACTGCTGATGTAAAGCTTGCTTAATGGCCAGGTCAAACTCATAATCTTACCACCACTCGATAACAGCGCCATAAATAACACCGAAATTGTTCCAATTGTAACTGTATTAGAATCCCCCATTTTGTTTAACAGGTACACTAGAACTACAAAGATAGCACTCGTCTGAACCATAGCCACAACCATCCCTGTTTTGATCTCGAATTTTCTGGCGCTAAATCTTTTATTATGCTGCTTCTTCATAATCATTGCCCAGAGATTTGTAAAATAAGAGATGGAGTTATACATTCGCATTTCTCTAATCGTATTAGGGTCTTCCAAAGTGTTAGCAAGATAGTCCCCCATTCTTCCATCAAAGGTGAGCTCTCTTCCTGTTCTTCTCACTTTAATTTCCGTAAATAATCGAATGGATAAGGTAGTCACGATCATTAGTGTTACTACGAATGTGACCAAGAAATAACCACTTGTCGCCGACAACCAGATGATGCTTATTAATCCTGAGATAATTCCTACACTCGATACCAAAAAACCTGTAATCCCCTCTAAATCTTCTCCAACTACCTTTTTAGCTCTTTGCAGTTTATTTCCAAACTCTTCATCATCAAAATCCTCAAAATCAACCCGGTTTGCAATATCTATCAATTCGGATTGAAAAGCTAGGGTTAGTTCCGCATTCATTCGATTCTTCATCATGCTGGTTATGCTTAATGAACAAGCTTGTACGCCATGAATCACAACAAACCATAGAATAGGGAGCAGGGTCATAACACCGCGAGCCACACCGTTGATGATATTCACTTGGACAGCGTAAGAATAAAAAGTTAATAATCCACTGATTATAGGGACTATGATAGTGATCGTTGAGGTCATCGGACTTTTTTTAACCATTCTCACGAGTATTATTACAAAATTAGATATGTCAGACTTCAGCATGAATCGCTCCTTTCTCATACATATAAAGAGGACTGGCGATTAAACATCTTTTTGTATTTACCATCCACCCTCATTAATTCATCATGTGTTCCACTTTCCACGATTTCTCCATGCTCAAACAGAAAAATTCTATCGACGAATTTGGACATATACAGCCGGTGAGTCACAATTATGGAAGTCTGCTGTTCTCCTAATTTCATAAAAGTATCAAACGCCTGTTGTTCTGCATAAGGATCCAAGGCAGCAGTCGGCTCATCAAAAATCATTAGAGCACCGTCATTGAGATAGGCTCGCGCAATTGCAAGTCTTTGCCACTGCCCCCCAGATAAATCTATCCCTCCAAACTGAGGACCTACTAAGGAGTCCAACGCAACACCATAATGATCAGCCTCTGCTGTTCTCATCGCGGATAATAGTCTTGAATCGTCATGAATAGTAGCCATATTACCTAACGCAATGTTTTCTCTAATTGGTCTTTGTAACTTAATGAAATCCTGAAAAACAACTCTGGTATCCTGTGTCACATTATGCGCTAAGACTTCATGCGCACCTTTAAACCACTGGATGTTTCCAGCTGTTGCAGGATACAACCCTAAGATCAACTTAACAAGCGTAGATTTACCCGAGCCATTCTCACCTACAAAAGCAATTCGTTCACCTGGATGAATAGTCATGTTTATATTACTAAGGGTGTTATTGGCGTTGGTCGGATATCTAAAAAACAACTGGTGAACTTGGACCTTCATCGGATCCGTGTTTCTATTTGAGTTCACCTCCTGATCTCTAAGTACCTGCTCTTCCAAATCTAAATAAGACGTATAATCCTCGTACCGTAAACGACTCTTCACCAAATCAGCGTAAACTCTTGTGAATGCAGGAATAACGATGAATAATTGATTGGATATCTGAAGTAATAACACAAACAGTCCAGCGCTCTGTCCGCTACTTCCAATCGTGATCGCCAAAATGGCAATCGTTGTCCCATTTAATAAGATCATGATTAAGCTTTGGGAGAAGTTGAGGCTTTCAGAATAAATAACCTTACGGTGCATTTGTTTGAAGTTACTCTTAAAGCTCTCTTTCATTGAGGAAAACAAATAGGAGGACATTCTATACATTCTTACTTCTGGAATCGTATTTCTATTAACTAACAAATCAAATAAATAGTTGATCATACGTATAGAGGAGGTTTGATCCGCTGAAATGGACTCTACTTTCTGTGACATTCGCTTCATAAGATAAAGCTGTAGAATCTGCACCCCTAAAATAGTCAAAGCCAGAATATAGAAGCCATAAACAGATAAGACAACCATTAACGCAACTAATGTTATTAGGTGAACTGTTACGCTCGTCCATTGGTCTAACAGATCAATCAAAGAAAGTCGTTTCGCTTTTTCTCTTTTAGTTTTTGTAGTGGGGTCTTCCAAAAGTGCCGTAGATAATTTAGAAGTCTTTTCCAAAATACTATGTTCCAGTTCATAGATACAAGTGGATGTTAAATTGGTGATAGAAATGGCTCGAAGAGAACTATTAAAGCCCGCGAGATATAACATTAGGATAAGCAAACTCAATAATAACAAAATATGTTGGTAGGCGTTAGGATTGAAGTTCTGAATGAGGTCGACCACATATTTCGTTGTGAACAATTCTGCAAAAAGGATTGGGGCACTCAGTAAGTTAGTGATAAAATATAAAAGTGAGTTTCTTCTGTCTTTCACATATAATAGTTTTACAACATAGAGAAAGTCAGGCAGGCAGCATCTCTCCTTATAAGTGTATTCCATTCTGTAAACACTTTCATTGTTTAGATGTGGAAACCGATTATAACGTTTAATGTTTATAATTGGAAGAGGTAATTTTCGAAATAACCAAATGAACAGGAGTGTACATTCATGAAACTTCAATTTAACTTATTCCCGGGCGGATTGCCCAAGGCGCTCACCATGAGCTATGATGACGGACAGAAACACGATATTCGCTTGGCGGAGATTTTTGATCAATATGGGATTAAAGGAACTTTTCATTTAAATAGCGCTATGATAAACGCACCCGGGTTCTTATCTTCTGCTGATGTTAAACATTCGCTCAAAAACCATGAAGTATCTGCCCATTCCGTTACCCATCCACATCTAGAGCGTCTACCTTTACCTATGGTAATCGATGAGCTGTTCGAAGATCGTAAGCGACTGGAGAAACTAGTAGATTATCCGGTACGAGGCATGTCCTATCCCTACGGTACATATTCTCAGGAAATCATTGCTCCTCTACAGTCTGTTGGGATTGAATATAGCCGAACTGTCCATTCTACCAAACAGTTTGATATGCCTTTGAATTTCATGGAGTGGCATCCAACATGTCATCATATAGAAGATCTGCATCACGTATGGGAGCGATTTACAACGGAAGGGCCATCCCAGAAATTGAGACTCTGTTATGTTTGGGGTCATAGTTATGAATTTGCACAGCAAAACAATTGGGAGCTTATCGAATCCTTTTGCCAACAAGCAGGTGGACATTCGGATATTTGGTACGCTACCAATATAGAGATTTATGATTACGTTGCTGCGCTATATTCACTGAAAATGAGTGCTGACAAAACGGTCATCCGGAACAACTCGGCTATAGATGTCTGGGTATCCGTAAATGATCAACCTGTTCAGATTAAGGGTGGAAGTACGATGATGATGAAATAATCCAAAATACAAAAAAGAGCGATTTTAAACATCGCTCTCTTTTTGCTTATTACATAAAAGTGATTGAAATTAATTTGTTTGAAGTGTAAATGTCACTGTTTTTGCTTTTTCCTCAAGGATTGGAGTATGGGTGAATGTCATTACATTCCCTTTGCGACTCTTCAACACTAACATTCTGGTCAATACATATGGATCTCTGCCATCATTTACTCTATCCCATTCTTTATGATCCTCACTGGTAATGAGTTGTTCGCTGAGATTGATGATTTTCCCACTGCTGCTATAAACCAAATATAAGTGTGTCGTATCTAATAAACGTATGAGCGCCACATCTTCCGCAGCATACTCCACTATGAAATCTCCAGTTGCTCCTGTTAACTTTTCCATCTCAAATAACTTGCCCAAACCGCCATCCTTAGAAATATATTGCACATTCTTCCCATCGGTCATATACACCTGAGTGGAAGGCACTTGTGGTGCATGGATATAAGCCGAGTTGTTGTAATGATAGTCCATTTGCTTGAGAATAGTGCCCGCTTTGACCAATACTTGATAACTGCTATTGAAATCCGTGAACATGGCATAATGATTGTCCGTCAACTGGAGTAGGTCCGTACCATTGGCCATTTTTTTAATCTCAAAAGCGTAGTTGTACGCAGATTCCTTAAAAGGTAGTTGCCCAATAATTACTGGTTTTCCAGCTGACGTAGCACGGTAATACAAATTTCCGTTTTTCTGAGATATCCAATAGGATCTTCCATCTACAGAAGCAGAAACCAATTTAGCTTCATCTACAATTTGGATAACGCCATCCGTTTTATTAAGCCCCGCTTTACCTCCAAGTACACTGACCGCTGAGACCAATGGCACATACACCGTGCCTTTTATAATACGCGGGGATTTTGTTAAGGTCATTACCGCCCCGTTCACTTTTGACTTTACAGTACCGGCTGTGAAGATAACCTCACGTTCAGGACGAACAAGCTTGGCCGTTTGGGATGATTGATCCCAAGATAATGTATACCCCATAGCATCTGCGAGTGATTTCAGGGGCACAAAAGTTGTATTCTCCGTGATCACCTGTTTACTGCTGATTCCGATTTCTTTATAGTTGAATTGAATTTGCTTTTCTGCTTGGGCTGATACCGATCCATACCCCGTACTTAAAATCAAAACAGTCAAGATTCCTAACGTTACCTTCCATTTATTCATTTCTTTTCGTCTCCCTCGGCTCTATAATTATATGTAATTAGACGGTATATTTTGGAAAAAGTTTCTTGTTTTCGCTTTAGGCATAAAAAAGACCTGATCCACAGTAGTTTACCGTAGTCAGGTCTTCTGTCTTTTATAAAGCAATCTTAACTCCTAGCAAACTCATAAAACGCCAAAGCGTCTCCCCATGTCGGGAATCCAGCTTGTGCTAATTTATCACTGCCTCCACCTTTTCCATTGTAGGTACTGAGATGCTCTTTGAAAAAGGCTCCACAGGAGACCTCCGCGCTGCCATTCTGTGCAAATACAACTTTATTCTCTGCAGAAGTAGCCAACAATACCGGAACATCACTTTTGGCAGTCAGCTTATTCGCTAAGTTTTGTAAATCTTTCAGCGATTTATCCTCGAACACTTTAGCGATCTGCTTTCCTTCTTGTTGTGTTAAAAGTTCCAGTACGACATAATCATCATTTTTCTCTTTAAGAAGGTTATTTTCAGCCTGCAGCTGCTTTTGTTCATTCTCCCATTTTTCAATGCGATCGATGATTTCATCTTTTCCCGTCTTCAATTTGGAAGATAATGTTCCTAGAATGTGCTGTGTGTTATTAAATTCCGCTAGAGCACGGTATCCACATTTAAAATAAATCCGTGTATTCCCTTTTATTTTCTCTGTTTTCAGTAGCTTAATCATACCAATCTCACCTGTTGCAGATACATGTGTACCACCGCAAGCGTTATATTCAACATCTTTGATCTCTACAATCCGGATATTCTCCGTCAGCGTTGGCTGTTTGACCAGTTTAAGCTGTGAAGCCTCATCCCCTGTCACAAAATAGCTAAGGATGTTATGGTTTTGGTAAATCTGCCGATTAACCTCCCACTCTATGGAATGAAGTTGTTTAGGCGACAGTTCTGGCGCTTCAATATCAATAGTGCAATAATCCTCACCCAAATGAAAGCTTAGAGTCATAAACTGGTACAAGTCGAGACAGGTGGCTGAGAGCAAGTGTTGTCCACTATGCTGCTGCATATGATCAAATCTTCTCTTCCAATCGATTTGACAAGTGACGGATAAATCATCAGGCAGACGTTCCAGCTTATGCAGGACAAGATCTTCCTCACTGATTACATCAAGTACCGGGATATCCCCAATAGTCCCTAAATCACAAGGTTGCCCACCGCCATGCGGATAAAAAGCGGTCTTCTCCAAAATAACATAGAGTCCATCTTCTCGTTCTATGGTTTCAGCGATACAGGTCTCCCAATCAGTAAGGTATGTAGAATTGTAGTATAGCTTGTTGGTCATATATGTATCCCTCTCTTTTATACGTTTTCAGCACATTAAGCTTATAGTATCATATCGGATTTCAAAGACAAACTGCACAATGAAAAACGCCTTGCGGCGCTTTTGGAAGGAATTCACTCTTTTGTTCTACTTTCAGTTGTCTTCTACCTTGTACATCAGTAATCCTGATCTCTCATCCAAGAATTCCGCTATCATACTCTAGAACCATTACCCTTGTTCAAGGAAAATAATGCCCTAGACTGCTGCATATTTATTGAAGTATCGTTTTTCGTCAGCTCAAAGACTTGTCTGAGATCGGAATAAAATGCTGCCAACGACGACACAAATTTCAAAATAGGTGGACTCCGCCTCTACCGGAAATTTTCTACACACTCTTGCAGAAAAGCATTTAGCGTACGGGCTCTCTGCCGAGCAAGCGCTTCACAGTG
>NZ_NFUX01000030.1:0-74837 GCF_002264385.1 Paenibacillus sp. VTT E-133280 | reverse complement strand
AATTACGGTAACCGTAACAGCGGAAGATGGGATCACGAAGAAAGAATATACGGTTACTGTAACCCGTGTAGCAGAAGAAGTTATATCTGGTGGGGGTAGTGGAGGCTCCGGTGGTGGGTTGCCCACACCAACATTAGCTCCAGCAGCGACGCCAACGCCAATGCCAGCTGTGGCACCAGCGACGACACCGGGATCTACCCCAACACCAGCGAATAACCTAAGTGATATTTCTGGACATTGGGCGCTGCGCGCCATTCAAGAAGCGTTAAGCCTTGGAATTATCAAAGGTTATTCTGATGGCACATTTAAGCCTAACGGCACCTTAACGCGAGCAGAGTTTGCTCTAATGCTGATGAATGCTTTGAAACCGCAAGAAGCTGGAACTAAGCTGACCTTCACAGATGCAGCGAAGATTGGAGCTTGGGCTCAGGAAGCGGTCGCACAGGCGGTACAAGCAGGTATTATTAACGGCTATGAGGATGGCACATTCCGTCCAAATGCAGAAATTACAAGAGCTGAAATGGCAGTGATCCTTGCCAAGATTCTGGGTAAATCTAACGAAGCAAGTGCCACAACCGGGTTTGCAGACGACAAGGACATTCCAGAATGGGCAAAATCCAGTGTAGCTTACTTGAAGTCAGCAGGTCTTGTAAAAGGGAAGGGCGATAATGAATATGCTCCCCAGGATCACGCCACTAGAGGAGAAGCTATAACTATCTTATTGAACTTATTAAAACAAATTAACAAATAAAGTGAAGATTATTATAAAAGGATGAGTGAAATGCCCAATTACTATTTCAATGAAATCTGGACGCCTCTTAAAATTGTAGGAATCCGTCTGTTTCGGGATGATAATATGGGCGTGTGGATCAAATTCTGGCACAAACGAAGACGCCGTATTCGAGCCTGATAGACATCTAAGTTGATTAGACCTGCAGCCCCTATCTAATAGGGGCTGTTTTTTTACGTTTAATACGTTGTTGATAATGAATTCTTGTATTGATTACAGTCCCTTTTCTTCTTCTAATCGTTCTAATTAATTTCAATTGAAACAGCGAAAGGGGTGAGATGCTTGTGCGAATCATTTTAATTCTACGTCTATAAATGATTCGTCTATTACTTTTTCGTGTGAACCGCCGCTTAACATAGCTGACCTTCCGTTTTCTTCGTTTTAATTTGGCTTTAAAAGCTCTCCAAGGGGTTAGATTCAGGAACTTGCGATACAGGGCAAACCCTGAGGAATCTGTATTCCAACATTTCTCATCCCCGGCAAAATGGACAATTTTATTATTGTAGTCATGATCTGGGATGGCCATATTAAACGAATTAAAGCGGATATCGAGAGGGAGGTAATTCGCTCCAAAAACTGCATTTAGAGCATCCTGATCAGGCATGGTGACATCAGGGAAAGTGCGCAAGAAGTTCAGCATCTCTTGGTACCAGTTCGTATTCTGGCGGATATTATTTAAAGCAAATACGATCACTCCAGAATTAAAATAAATCTCAGGATTCAGTCCTTTGGCGCTCACAATAGGTGCAACATCCATAATGCCCTGATCCCAAATCGCCCCTAAATATTTTTCATTCAGCTCGACCTGCCACAGCTCCGCGATGTCTATGTTTACCAATACATCACAATCCAGATAAATAATTTTGTCAGCAGGAATTAACGCGGGAAGCAGCAACCGGTACATACTTGCATGTGTCCACATATCGATAGCATTAATATTGGCAAGAACCTGGAGCATATCTTCGGGTAAAGTAATCGGATAAAAGCTAATCGTATGCTGATGTTTAGTGGTTAATCTGGTGAGCTTTCGTTTGTTAACTTCGGTTAAAGAGGCATCATGTAAAATATGAACATGGATTGGGGAACTTGTATGATGAAAAACTGACGCTAAAACGACACCGGCATGCTCTGCATATTTTCCATCCTTATCTTGAAAGGCTAAGGCGATTTCGATCATTTGATTTATCCTCTCTCTACATTAGTGTACGAATGTACCACAGTATACGTTTGCCCTGGCGAGAGGATAATGGCATTACACCTACGATATTCACCCAATTTTTTGTGCACATAAAAAACCAAGCTCTGCAAATCAGAGACTTGGTTTGTGAGAGCATCAATTTATTTTCGCAGTTTAATGCGATCTATGTGATGATTGTTATTTTTAAATAGAATAAGATCTGCACGATTTCTGGTAGGCAAAATATTGTGTATTAAATTTTCAAAATTGATTTCTTTCCATATTCTTTTCGAGATCTCGATAGATTCTTCTAGTGATAACTGTGCATATTTTTTAAAATAAGATTGCTCATCTTGGAAGGCGGTATCTCTAAGCTTAATAAACCGGTCAATATACCATTTCTCAATATTATTCACATCAGCATCCACATAAATTGAAAAATCAAAGAAATCAGATACAAAATAATTTGGCACACATTGATTAATCGTCAAACTAGTCTGAAGAACATTTAACCCTTCAACAATTAGGATGTCCGGGTTCTCGATCGTAATAAATTCATTTGGCACGATATCATAAGTTAGATGCGAGTATACAGGACTTTGAACACTCGAAACACCAGACTTCACTTTAGTTAAAAATGAAATTAAACTACGTGTGTCGTAGCTTTCAGGAAATCCTTTTTTCTTCATGATTCCACGCTTTTCCAGCTCGGCATTGGGAAGTAAGAACCCGTCCGTCGTAACTAAATCAACTTTTGGATGGGAAGGTAATTGAGAGAGGAGCTTCTGAAGAAGTCTAGCGGTTGTACTCTTGCCAACAGCGACACTTCCGGCGATACCTATGATAAATGGACCTTTTTTAAGATCGTTGTTAAGAAAGTGATTGATAGAATCTTTAAAGGTATGAGAGGCTTGAAGCTGCAAATGTATCAACTGGGACAGAGGAAGATAGACCTCATTTACATCCTCAATCGAAATTTTATCGTTAATACTTTGGATATCGCTAAGCTCTTCTTCTGATAATTGGATAGCGGTGAAATCGCTTAGTTTTTTCCAATCCTCACGTAAATAAAGTGTATATGCTGAATTATTTACCATTAAAGTTTCCACATCCCTGAATTTTTTAAAATATAAGAAAGTATAAGTTATGTACCTATATTTTAAGTCTTATATTTCTCGAATAAACGCTTACCATCCTTATATGGACGCCGAAGGCGTTTACGCTTGAAGATTTACCTTTAGGTATTATAACCGTTCATTCAACTTGATTCCATTCATAGCAATCGACATTAGTATGGACATTATGGAGAATTCATTTCAATAAAGAGGAAAATAAATTAAAATATAGTGAACGAGAAAGAATGGAGTGGAACCATGGGAGTTTTTCGAAAAGTTGAAATATTAACGGATTACACGCGAAATGGTACGTTCCAAGAAGAGTCTGAGTTCAGGAAAATCGTGATAAGTATTTATTATCCGGATCCGGATGGATTACTCGAAAACAATGAATCTGAAATGAAATATATGGATCTTTTCCGGCCCTGTGAACAACAAGCAAGAGAAATTCTACAAGATATTGGAATGAATATGGATATCATAGATGGATTATCTACCTCAATCAGCGAGGGAGCATTACAACAAAAATTCAAACGATCCTATCCTGTCATTATCTACTCTCCTGCACTAGGCTTAGATAGAGATATGTATATTTACAATATACAAGCGCTGGTAAAGCAAGAATTCATAGTGGTAACCGTCAGTGCTGCTTATGAAGCGATGTTTACCGTTTGTCCAAGTGGAGAATTTATGAATCAATCAGAGGTGATGAGGACAATACAGGCTACAGATTATACCGAATTACATCACTTCATTTCTATTCGGAAAAAGGACATACAGCATGTATTAGATCACCTATCCAAGCTGAATTCAAGAATGGGAATTTTTGATATGGATAAGGTTGGAATGATTGGACATTCAATTGGCGGTGCTACTGCATTAGATTTAACTATGGAAGATGATAGAATTAAAGCCGCAGTTTTATTAGATGCAAGCATGCATTTATATATTGAGAATGAAGTGAAGAATAATACGGTCCCCTTACTTGTATTAAGGCAAAAGGCTTCTGCTTTAGAAGCCTTAAGCAATATTTTACAGGAGAAAATAGCAAAGGATTTCATCAAAGGACAAGAGAAGCTTTTCCGGAATTGGAATGGATATAAATCTTTTTTGAAAATACGAAACGCGACGCATATGTCCTTTAGTGATATGCCTCTTTTTGAGGAGGACGAAACTTTATATCAGAGAACTTGTGGGATTCATAATCAGATAAATGAGCTTGTTGCTAATTTTTTTCAAGAGCATTTATTAGATCAAGGGAAGGACTATTCTACATTCATTAGCCAAAATCATAGTGATTTCTGTAGGATCAATGGCAGTGGAGATGAAATTTCTGTAAATTAGCAATAAAAACCTCTCTTTTATACCGATAAACATATAAGGGAGGGATTATAAATGTATTCTGATCAGTCTAACCAGATGATATGCAATCATATTGAACAATACATAGGGGTAATTGATAATGTTTTTAAAGAGGTTATTTCAGACGTTCTGTCCATTGATATTTTAATTGTTAACCCGACGCCTGAGCGGAATTACTATACTTTAATTACATCAGGTATGAGTGAATTTGCGATGCAGGTTCCGGATGGCGCAGAAGAATATCAATATACTGAATTAATGATTTGCCTTCCTCCTACATGGAAGCTGTCTGATGAGGCTTTTAAGGATGAAAGAAATTATTGGCCTGTACGTGCCCTGAAAACGACGGCTAGGTTTCCACATGAATATAATACATGGCTCTATATGGGGCATACGCTAGTCAACGGTAATCCAGTACAGCCTTATAGTGAGGATACAGGATTTAAAGGGATGTTTGTGTGGGTGCCAGAAGTTGAAGATCAATCCGGATTTTTTAATTTGGAAATGAACAGTGAGAAAGTGGTGCACTTCTATACTTTAATTCCGCTTTTTGGAGAAGAGTTAGATTATAAAGTTAAGCATGGCGAGGAAGAATTACTTAATAAGTTAAATAAAATCGGGGTTACCGATGTTCTGAATCCTTCACGTAAAAATAGCTGCAAGAAGAGATTTGGACTCTTTTGAAAAATAAGAAAAACGGCCGAGGGCCGTTTTTTTTATCCTTTGATTCCAAAAGCAATCCAGCGTCCATCGACATCTTCAATAACAAATTCCTTGTTATTATAGTCGGTGTTTATTAATGCTCGGACAATATTAACACCAGCGGCTTCGAATTCTTTCTCCAACTGCTCTTGCTGTTCCGTAATAAAATAGGCATCGTACCCATAGCCATACAATTCTCGATTAGGAATAACCCTTTGTCCTTGGGATTGTGTAAGGATAATTTCTGTATCATCACGATACAGGCAAATATGCGGTTCCTCCGTATCTAAATAGGGCACAACTTGAAAGCCTAAGTACTGACTATAATAAGCGGCAGTCTGCTCGATATTCAGAGTAGGAAAGATACTATGTGATTGTAAAAGCTTTTTGTCCACTTGTGAGTTCATCCTTTCTAAGAAAATAGATACCCATATATTACCTTGCGGCAAAGATTTCAACAATACGTGGAGTTATTAAGCCGCAGGAGACATTCATGGTTGACACTATAGATATTCTATAATAATATACATGCATGAGCATACATTAATTAATTTCTGCTAAAACATGTTTTTAATGTTCATAATAAATTTAGTTTTTTATAAAGAGGAGAGATATCATGAAGAACTTGTTCACCCCGTATGAAATGAAGGATTTGAAATTGAAGAACCGCGTGGTTATGCCTCCAATGTGTCAGTATTCAGTGACTAACAAGGACGGAATCGCTACCGATTGGCATTATAATCATTATGTAAGTCGCGCCGTTGGCGGAACTGGATTGATTATTATTGAAATGACAGACGTGGATCCTGATGGACGGATTACTGATTTTGACCTTGGTATTTGGTCTGATGAGCAAATTCCTGCTCTGGCTCGAATTGTTGAAGCTTGTCATGCTTATGGTGCTAAAGTAGGAATTCAAATTGCTCATGCTGGGCGTAAGGCTGAAGATGCAGCAGTTCCTGTATCCTCTTCTGCCGTTCCATTTGACGCTGACTCCAAAACACCACGTGCCCTAACGACTGAAGAAGTGAAGGGTATGGTTGAGAAATTCCGTTTGGGCGTGAAGCGTGCGATTCAAGCGGGGTTTGATGTTATAGAGCTTCATGGTGCGCACGGTTATCTGATTCATCAGTTCCATTCACCATTAACGAATCAAAGAACAGATGAATATGGCCAAGATTTGACCTTGTTTGGTACTGAAATCATTCATGCAGCGAAAAGTGAAATGCCTGAAGGAATGCCACTGATCATGCGCATATCAGCTCAAGAATATGTAGAGGGCGGATACGGCATTAAAGAAAGCTTGGCCTTTAGTAAAGCTTATAAAGAAGCTGGCGCAGATATTTTCCATATCAGTGCAGGTGGTGAAGGTCCTATCGCGGCTGCTGGCAAGCCAGGTACACATGCTGCGTATCAAGTTCCTTTGGCAAGAGAGATCAAATATGGTTTGAATGTACCGGTGATTGCTGTAGGCAGATTGGATGAACCCGCTCTTGCTAATGCAGTCATTGGGAATGAGGAAGCAGATCTTGTTGCTGTTGGTCGGGGGATGCTGAGAAATCCATATTGGACCTTAGAGGCTGGGATTGAGCTTCAGCAAGACCCGGGTGTTCCTCGGCAGTATGCCTTTGGATTTCCTAGAATTAAAGGCTAAGGACTAACGAAATTAAATTGTATCATTTGGAAAGACCGACTTCTTGGAGAAACGGTCTTTTCTCTTTTTTGGATTAAGCTTGGCACAATGGATGTGGAGTGTAGTACTATTATATAGAAGAAAAAATTCATGAATAGTCATATGCTCAGGAGATGAAGAGATAGATGGACAAAATTCTTAACAATGACCTTATCGCGAATTGGTTGACGTTAACCCACATACAAATGAATGTGACGAATGAATTAGAAGTTAATTTGCAAGCGAATCATGGCTTATCTTTAAAAGAGTTCTATTTGTTATTATTCTTGTCGGAAGCCCCAGAGAAAAAACTGAAATTGCAGAAGCTCGAATCTATGGTTGGTTTAAGCCAAAGTGCCGTTTCACGACTAGTTAGCCGGTTTGAAGCTAAGGGCTGTGGAGCTTTAGAGAGAAGAGCATGCGATAGTGATCGCAGAAGTATTTATACCTCCTTAACCTCCATTGGTGAGGCCAAGCTCATCCGTGCACAAGAAACCTTTAAAGACACGCTAATGACGGCATTCCCGGAAAAAGATGTGGAACAGCTTCTAGAGCAAATGCTTCGCTTGAAGCGGCAATCATGAATCAGCTCAAAAAAACCTCTGTTTAGGTGAATGGATCGTATCTCCATTTCCCATGCAGAGGTTTTTTGCATAAGACTAAAGGACTTATTCTAAAAGAACAATCTCTCCACTAGCCAAAAGGCGCCAAGTGCAGTAATTAACCACGAACCATAAGCGATAACCGGTTTGTAGAAATTTCTTTTTTGGAGAAAAATAAGCACCGGAAGCAAAACAATCACAATACATAATTGGATGAATTCAATGCCTACATTAAAGCTCACCAGATCCACAGCTAAATGTGCTTTTGGCAAGTTCATTTCTTGAAGAATATCCGCAAAGCCAATGCCATGAATGAGTCCGAACAGGAAAGTTATGAGCGCGCGGAAACGGATTTTTTTACGGAAAATATTCTCAAGCGCTACATAACAAATACTGAGTGCAATGACAGATTCAACAACTCGTGAAGGTAAGGAAATCCAGCCCAGAACTGCGAGTGTTAACGTAATGCTGTGTGCTAAAGTGAATGCTGTGATAATTGCAGCATATTGTTTGAGCGTTTGTTTTCTTAATAGTAGAGCGAATAAGAATAACAAGTGATCATAACCCGTAAGAATATGGTTCATTCCCAGTTTGAAAAAAGAAAACCAATCGGATGAGGACCCAGAACTACCTGATGAGGACGAATTGGTGGATGATGATAATTGCTGCTCCTGTTGATCCTCTGTTAGCAGCATGCTCCACGTCCGGTCTTTTCCTTGCATTACGGTTTCGCTAGTCTGATTTCCGTTATGTGCAGTAATTAAATTGACATACGGAGAACTTGTAGCTTGTGAATATAGGCCGTCGTTGATTGCGATGGTTTGTCCAGGCTCAAAAGCAGGATAAGTAAAATTCCATGTAAGAACCTCTTTATCCCCTTTTTTATCAAGGAATAAGTCTTGAAGCTCCGGAGCTTGCTGTTGATCATTCATTTCCAAGATGACGCTATCTTCGATCCATTCTTCTAAACGATGCTTATTACTCTCAATCTCATTCTCTTCCAATATCCCATTTCCGTTTATATCCACATTATCCATGCTTTCAATAATCGAAATGACGTCCAATGAAAATGAAAAATCGGTCTTGTCCTTATCAAAAGTAACGGTGGTATAACTGGCACTAAGTGGATGTGCGGAAGCCGTTAGTTGAGAAAAAGTCATGGAAATAAGGAAAATTACAATAAAGATTGATGATTTTAATAGATTGGAGCGATTCTTATGAGCTGACAAAGTTGTTCCCCCTTGAAGATAAATATGTATTTAATGATGTTATTACAGTTGATCATAATCTTAAATTGTCATTGGAGTGTTAAATGAAAAGATAATATGGGGGAGTTTTTTAGCGAATTATTTAATGAAAATTAAAAATTCTAATTATTTTTTAATTAAAATTTACAAAACGAAATAAAACGAAAACAACTCGTTTACAAAGGAGGTTTATGATGAAAGTCTAACTGATTAGTAACACGAGGAGGAATTTTGTTCATGAGTTTGAAGTTTGAGAAAGTGAAAAAACGGACAAGTTTAGCATTAGCTGTATTGCTGTTCTTGTCTATGATTCCGCAAGGCTTGCTATTGCCTAAGGCTGCAGGAGCTGCTTCTGCGCATGTAGTAATCAGCCAAGTATTTGGTGGGGGAGGGAATAATGGAGCTCCATATTCCTATGATTTTATAGAGCTCTATAACCCGACTGACTATGATGTAGATTTGAATGATTATGCTGTTCAGTATGCTGCAAAGGCGGGAGTATTTACGGCTGCTACCTCAGGAACCGTAAGTATGACACCACTCACAGGTAAAATGATTAAATCACATGGATTCTTACTGATACAGGGTGCCAAGGGAGCTAATGCTCCGGCAGATCTTCCTGTTCCAGCAGATGTGATTGGAAATATAAATTTATCAGGAACTGATGGTAAGGTTGCACTCACAAGCATACAGGCTGCCATTTCTGGCGTTTCAGATTCTAGTGTGGTTGACTTTCTGGGCTTCGGTGGTGCCAACGAGTCAGAAGGAACGAAATTATCTGCCCTAAGCAATTCAACCAGTGCACAACGGAAATCAGAGGATGGAAGTAATACTGGACCAGGTAAAGGTGCTGGACTAGATACTGATAACAACAGTACGGATTTCGTTGTGGGCCCCGTTCTAGCTCCAAGAAACTCTGCTACACCAGCTATTGTGATTACCAAAAGCTCACAACCGCTTGGACAGAACATTCAATTCACTAATGAAGGTACAGTAGGTACGGTCACAGGAAATATTGCGTCTGTTACAGCAGATACATATGTATCCTTGTATCTAAATGATCCAAGTACAGGTTCAGTTGTGGTTACGAATGCTGTTTATGCAGATGCGTCAGGGGCATTTAACAATTTAACCTTTGATAATATTGGCGGCAGTACACAAGTTTACCTAACGGCTAAAGATCTGGATAAAAGTGCAAGTAGTCCTGTAGTTATTCGTTTGGCTGTGCCTAGTGCAGCTCTTAATCCGGACAAGCTTAACTATTATCTTGATTCCCAAGGCGGAGGTAGAATTGTAGGAGCTGCAGGTGCTGCTGTTCCTAATTCAACAATCTACAGCTACAATAGCTCCACAACTGGAAGCCGTAACTCCAATACAACAGATGGAAAAGACTATGTTGTTGCTGGAGCAGATGGATCGTTCACCTTTACTTTCACAGGTGGTACGGATGATGTTTATGTAGCACAGTTGACCGTCAACTCTAATGGTAGAAATTTGGAGGGTCCTCGAACTGTAGTTACTAAAGAAGACACATCGGTTATTACACCGATCAGTACGATACACACGAATGATAGCAACGGTAAATCGGATAAAATTAATCAAGTGTTTACGATTCAAGGTGTAGTCATTGGTAATAATGAATTGACTGCAAGCAATACATTCTATATGCAAGATGCTACAGGAGGAATCGCGGTCTTTGGAACCCTTCCAACGGGTGTTACAGTAACACAAGGTGATTTAGTTACAGTCACAGGTGCGATTCAATTTTATAATGGCTTAACAGAAATAACCCCTACGAAAGTTGTAAAGAATGGAAAAGCCGCGCTTCCTATTCCTACAGAATCTACTTTGTTAGATTTAATCAACTACACAAAGGCAGAACCACTGGAAGGAACATTAGTTCAATTCACAGGTAAAATCACTAACATTCCAGCGATGGCTGGTAATGGGTATAACATTACCGTTGCTGAGACAGTAACGAACAAAACGATTACGGTTCGTGTTACTACAGCTAGTGGAATTGATGTTCCGACCAAACTGGAGAAGGATTTAACCTACACATTTACCGGGATATTCAGTCAGTATGTGTCAGGTACTACTTTTAAGAGTGGGTATCAGGTATTTCCTAGATCCACCGATGATGTGAAAGAAGTTAAAGAGCTTGCACTTACACATCAAGCGATTACACAGGCTTATACGAATGCAGATATTCAATTTGCCGCTAAAGCTAAAAATGCTGATTCTGTAATTATTCACTACAGAACCATGGGTGGGGTATATGCATCATTACCTATGAATACTACTGATGGCAGCAGCTACACAGCACATTTGAATTCTAGCTTTGTTGCTTCAGGTAATAGTTTTGAGTATTACGTAGAAGCTAAGATGGGTGAAGTCACTAAGCAGTCGGGTACACCGGATGCACCCTTTAAGGTTTCTGTAGTTGAGGATACATTTGCACCTGAGTTTTTCGAAGAGACTCCAATGTCAGGTACGAAGATCGAAGATAGACAGCCAGCCATTTCTGTGAAATATGATGAGCCAAGCGGTTTGGATGCATCCTCTTTAGTCGTCAAGCTGGATGGAAAGACTGTTCCAGCTAGCATTAACGGAGATACCATTAATATTACTAATAGTTCCGAACTTGCGATTAGTGATCATACGGTTATCGTGAATGTTAGTGATAACAAGCATAATGCCGGAACGTATAAATGGACTTTTACCATTACACCTATTTTTACAGGCGGTAATCACTACCGTGGAACGACTCATAACCACACCAATATTTCACATGATGCTGCGGGTACCCCAGAAGATGCTTTGAAGGCAGCCGAAGCACATAACTATGATTTCTTCGCTTTTTCAGACCATTCGCATGATATTGATGCAGCGATGGTAGGCTCGGATACCGTAGATCATAAAGGTCAACCGGAACGTACGGGGGGAGAAGACTGGAAATTAACGAAGGATCTAGCGAAGCAATACACTAAAAATGATAGCTTTGTTGTATTCCCAGCGTTTGAAATGACTTCAACTACTTGGGGTCACTCCAATGTGTTTGGAACCGACAATTTTATTGATCGTAAACAAAACTCAGGTCAATACCAAGATTTGAGTAAGTATTATGCATGGGTATTGACGTATGACGATATCGTGGCCCAGTTCAATCATCCCGATATGTCAGCGAACGCTTTTAATAATTTCGCACCTTATGACAAAAATGTTGATAAATTGTTCACCATGTTTGAGGTGGGTAATGGATCAGGTCATTATGGTTATGCGAATGCAGAAAGTAAATACTTCAAAGCGCTGGATTTGGGATGGCATGTAGCCCCAACTTATGGTGAAGATAATCATGATGGTACATGGGGACAGACCAATGCGAGAACAGTCATCGTATCCGATGATTTGTCGCAGGAATCTTTGCTGCAATCGATGCGCAATATGCGCGTGTACATGAGTGAAGATCCAAACTTTACATTAGATGTTCTTGCGAATGGCAGTTACATGGGAGCAACCGTAAAGGGCAATACCCTTAACTTCTCCATCGCAGGAAAAGATGATGTTGCAGAAGATAAGAGTAAACCTGAATATAGCTATCTTAGCAGTTCCTATAAGTCTGATGATCGAGTGGCTAAGGTAGAGTTGATCACTAATGGCAATAAGATTATTAAAACAGTATCACCAATGACCAAAGACTTCACTTGGAGTCCTTCTGTTGAAGTAACGGGCGGTCAGCAATGGTTCGTGGTTAAGGTAACACAAATGGATGGTGAGCAAACATATTCCGCACCAATTTGGTCACAAGATGTAACTACAGATATTAAGATTAGCGGTATTAATATTGTAGGCAACAGCTTGGTTTCCGGTAGTCCGACTACCTTGGAAGCGGGATTAACTAACCTTGGATCACAGGATCTAAGTAATCTTAAAGTTCACTTCTATTATGATGTTGTGGACTCGGCTCATTTGATTAATGAAGTTGTAGTTCCTTCCGTATTATCAAAAGGTACGGCAACGGCGCAAGTGTTATGGTCCAATCCAGTTCAAGGCAATCATAAATTAATTGCAGTTGTAGATGCGCCGCCTGGCGATTCACCCGATGATAATCAGTTCGAATTGGAAGTGACTATCAAGGCTTCCTTGGGAATTAAAGTATTGATCGATGCCTCGCATAAAAATGAGAATACATCGACCGATGGAAGTACGTATAAAGACAATCTGAAAAGTTTCACCACACAGCTTCGGCAGGAAGGATACACTGTCGTAGAGAACACCGGAGCTATCACAGATGCAACATTGACCGATGTAAGTGTACTAATGTTTACACATCCTTCGGCCGCTGTGACTGATGCTGAAAGCACGGCGATAAAAGATTTTGTAGCGCGCGGAGGTTCATTGTTCTTAACAGAGAAGAGTAATAATGGTAGCTCAAAGCCTACGATTAGTAATGAGCTATTACAGAAGATAGGATCTACGATCCAGGTGAGTAATGACGGTATTTTTGACACAAGTCCTGAGGGTAACTTCTGGTCTCAACCTATAGGAACGAACACGTATACGGTTAGATTACATCCAGGATTAGTGAAAAACTATATTACAGACCGGGCATTGACCGTTGAGTATTACAGTGGGGCCAGCTTGGAAAAAGTCGGACATCAAGCACTAACAGATACGGATAAAGTTACCGTCCTTGTTTCAGGAAATGAAACGACGTTTCAAGATAAGATCGCTGCCGGCGGATACGTTTATGATATCGTCGATGACGGTGTTGGTGGCTCTGCAATTCCTGCAATAGCTTCAGAAGAAGTAGAAAAGGGACGTATTATTGTCTCCGGTATGAACTTTGTGAATGATAAGCAGCTGGATGAATCTTATAATTCTAAGGGCAACAATGAGCTTGGATTGAATTCTATCAATTGGCTGGCTCACAGAGAAACGAAGATCGACACGATCGCTAGTCTTAAAACACAACCAGAAGGAACAGCTGGAGTAGTTGAGGGAACAGTCGTTACGGGCTCGGACATCTTCTTCGATGCTTTCTATGTTCAGGATGCTTCTGGCGGGATTATGGCCTTTAAAGAAGTTCCTGAGAAAAGTTTGGTTGAAGGGGATACCGTACGAATTTACGGAAAAACGAAGCTATTCGAGAACAACTATGAACTTGAATTTGATTCGTTCGCGATGGACGTAATTAAAACAGGACATACGGATCCGATACAATCACTTACATTAACTACAGCTCAGGCTAGTTTGGATAGTAACCAAGGGCTGTTAGTAAAAGTGACGGGGAAGGTTCGTTCACAATTCGATGAGAACTCCTATGTTATTGATGATGGCTCGGGTCCAATTCTGGTCTTTGCCGATGGGTATATCGTAAAACAGAGTGGTCCTGTTCCGGTATTGGCTATCGGCGATACATTGGTAGCTGTGGGAGTTACCGGCAAGAATACGGAAGGAACTCGCATCCGTGTGCGGAATACGAAGGAACTGGCTAAAGGTACCGATGAACCAATACCTACGGCAACAGTATCGCCAGCGCCAACGGAAACACCAGTTGTGACGCCAGCGCCGACAGCAACGCCAACGCCGACAGCAACGCCGACGCCAACGCCGACGCCAACGCCGACAGCAACGCCGACGCCGACGCCAACGCCGACGCCGACAGCAACGCCGACGCCGACACCGACACCGACGGTAGAACCAACAGGAACACCAGTAGTGACACCGTCTCCAGATCCGACGTCACCAGTATCGGTATGGACACCATCACCAACGCCAACTGCAAAACCAACAGCAACATCAGTACCTACAGATCATGCGGCACAGTTGGATAACGTTAAGATTGCAACGATAACTGAAGTGGGTAAGGATGGTGTGACATACGATAAAGTATCTGTCGATGCCAATGCACTTACCAAAGCACTTCAAGCGCATATGCAAGCGGTTCTAGGAATGGAGCTTTCCACGAATCCTATTAAAATCGAACTGCCATTACAGGCGTTTGCACCAACGGATGGTTCTAGATTGAACTCCAGTCTGAAGATTGAGAGCAGTCAGTTCTTCTATAATCTTCCTTCAAGTGTGATTCCTACGGCAGAGCTATTAAGAAGTCTGGGTGTGGATATTAAAGATATCAACATCACTATAATGATTTCTAAAGTGGATGAGCAACAAACCGGACTTATTAATCAAGCAGCCAACCAAAAGAGTGGCAGCTTGCTAAGTCCAGCATTTAAGTTTGAAATCACTGCTGA
The DNA here is from genome assembly GCF_002264385.1 of Paenibacillus sp. VTT E-133280. Lineage (NCBI taxonomy): Bacteria > Bacillati > Bacillota > Bacilli > Caryophanales > Paenibacillaceae > Paenibacillus > Paenibacillus sp. VTT E-133280. The sequence goes on along the minus strand of NZ_NFUX01000030.1, from coordinate 59,913 downwards.
AGGCAATGGAAAGACGGTTAAGATTAATAATTTTGGTACGACTTATGTGTCCAGAGGGATAGCGCTGGATACAGCACTTGATCCACGAATTAGTACCGGAGTCCGTTTTGACGAAGCAAGTGGAGAGCTTGTATTCGTGCCTACTTTCTTTACAGTGATAGGCAACAAAACTTTGGCAGACATGAAACGAAATGGAAACAGCATCTACACAGTCATTCACTCTGATGTTACGTTTAATGATATTAAAGGACATTGGGCGCAGAGCGATATCGAGCTTCTTGCTTCTAAATTAATTGTTAAGGGTGAAACTTCTACACATTTTGCACCTGAACAGCAAATTACAAGAGCGGAGTTCGCAGCTTTACTAGTACGGTCACTTGGGCTGGATGCTCAAGGGACAACGGTGAAGTTCAAGGATGTGAAGGCGAGTGATTGGTTCTATGGCGCTGTAGCCGCGGCAACAGATGCGAAGATTGTAAATGGCCTTGAAGATAACAGCTTCCACCCATTAGCACCGATTAGCCGGGAAGAAATGGCAGTGATGACGCTTCGTGCACTGACCTATGCAGGTTATACTTCATCTGTTGCGACGAATCAGAACACTCTATTAGCTTCTTACAAGGATAATAGTGCCATTGGAAGCTGGGCTAAGGAATCGGTCTCCGAATTATTAGCTAGTCAGGTTATGAATGGGATGACAGAGACGACCTTCGCTCCTAAAGCGTTGGCTACTCGTGCGCAAGCGGTTAAGATTCTCAAGCAATCACTACAATTGATTAAATTTATGAACTAATGGAACAAGAAAGAGCTGCCTGAGATTATTCAGGCAGCTCTTTCTTGTTCCATTACCGCTTAGAAAGCTGGTAATAATTATAGCTTTCATTTTCAATCGTAATTTCATTAATTAAGTCAAAGTCACATTTTTGTATGACTCTAATTGAGGGTGTATTATGTACCAGAGCAATAGCGTTTAATACATCGGTAGATGTGTGCTCAAATAAAAACTTAATCAGTCCCTTGGCAGCTTGTGTAGTATACCCTTTGCCGCGATGATCCTTGGATATGGCATACATAATCTCTCTGTTCGGAGCGGGTAATTCATCCTTCATACCTGTACAACACCAACCGATAAACTCATTCGTCTCTTTTAAAATAATGCCTAAGCGAAGACGAAGCTCCCCGATATTTCCATCCGCTGAGACTGCTTGCAGAAACTGTTGGTTTTCTTTTATTTCATAGTTTATTAACCAATCTAGCCGTTGCTCTTTAGGGACATTCCAGTCGGGCAGAAATTCTATGATTTCAGGCTGCGTGGTAAGTGCATGAAACTCATCTAAATCCTCCAAGCTAAACTCTCGTAACAGGATATCTTTACATTCAATGGTAAATAAATCGCGTTTTGTTGATTCATAACCTACATGGGTATTCATATTTCATCTCTCCTTCATGCATTCTAATTCATTTTATCATGAATAAAAGGGTCTATTTGGTAAATTTTAATTATAAAAAAGTTTTCTTTTATTTCATAAAAATATTAATTAGTTAATATATTAATTGATTATAAAGTGTGTTATTATGTTTCGTATAAAGGTTAAATGATTCACGGTTGGAACGGTTTTGTCGTAGTAATCAGTAGATTGGTTAGGATTTTATGATTTCTAATACAAAAGATGACAGGTGATCTTCTATGAACAATGACAACAGTAACAAATCTATTAATAGTAATTTGATAGCGTATTATAAGTTTGATAACCCCGATCATGTAGGTCAAGATTACTCAGGGAATGGGAACGATGGAACCGCTTCAGGGACTAAGCTGCCCTCCATTCAGACGGTAGCGGGTAGAAGTGCTGTTTCACTAGCGGGTGGAGAACATGGCACATCCTATATTTCTTTGCCGGATGATCTTCTTAAAGAGGTCAGCGACGAAACTGGCCTTACTGTATCGACTTGGATGCATGTAAGTAGTGGTGGGAGCTTATGGGAAAGACTTTTTGATTTCGGCAAAGGCGAGACGGGTCCTTATATTTTTTTAACACGAAATTTCCGGGGAACTTGTTTTGCAGGGGAAGATTTAGTCGCAGATCCTGGAAAATCCTTTACTGCTGGTGAATGGGTACATGTCGCTTTTGCGGTCACTGGAACAAAAGGTGGAACACTAAGCAGTGCAGGACCTGTGGTGTATATAAATGGTGAGGTCGTTGCGGACGGAATGATCAGTCAGACTTCCAGCGGTACATATGCTAAGCTGCGCACATGGTTTGCTACATTTGAGGACCAAGGAAATTATAGTAACAATACGATCGGAAGGTCTCAGTACACTGCAGATGTGGATTTCGGAGGCTCTCTAGCGGACTTCCGTGTATATAAAGCGGGTTTAACGCAGGACGAAGTGATTGAGATTATGTGTGAATCGTTGACTGATGAAGATATCGTTAAGCTTGCAAAAGATAAATATTTAACCTTCACTAGCTCCATCATCACCAAAGATATCGAATTGCCCTCTACGCTCATGGGCGGAAAAGTTAACGTGTCTTGGGTGTCCAGCGATTCAGCAATCCTTTCTAATGAGGGCATTCTGAATAAAACAGTCCAATCTGCGCAAGGTGTAACGCTTACCGCGCTTTTGAAAAAAGGTGACAGTGTAGTAGAAAAGAGCTTCAATGTGTCTGTGCTCCCAGAAGGGTTGCCACCTTACACTTTAACGATCGATGGGAACCTTGAGATTTTGGATGTTAGCGATGTTCTATATGGCCTTTTCTATGAGGATATTAATAATGCAGCAGACGGTGGGATTTATGCAGAGCTAGTGCAGAATCGTTCCTTTGAGTCATTTGCTTTTGACAGCTATTCACATGTATGTGGGGTACATGGGACTTCAACGGGAAGAAATTATACACCTTTGCATGCATGGTCTGGTGACACGGATAAAATGACGGTTCATCATACAGGCGGATTAAATGATTTCTTCGGAATCGAAGATAAAGATATGAATGCTCATTATGTGACAGTGGCAGATGGCGCGACGATTAAGAATAGAGGCTTTGCGGATTCCAATCAGCACTGCTCCATGTTTATTCAGAAGGATGCTAAGTATAACTTCACCATTTGGGCGAAGGCAGAGGCAGCGGGAACAATCACCCTGCAATTGCTCGACAAAGACGGTAAAGCCATTAGCGATACGGCGGTGGTTGAGGTGAACGATGACGGTAACTGGAAGAAATATGGCGTGGCTTCTAAGCTTGTATTAACAGGATCTGAAACTGTACTCGGTCAGCTGGCGTTAACCTTTAACGGTGAGATTTCCATTGATATGGTCTCCTTAATGCCGGAAGAGGTTTGGGGCGCTGGGGAAGAAGAACGTTCTGCTACAGCTCATGCGAACTATAAAGGGAATCCGAACTATAGACTTAGAAAAGACTTAGTGAATGCACTCGTTGATCTTCATCCGACGTTCTTGCGTTTCCCTGGAGGCTGTATTTCTGAAGGGTCTCATATTTGGGAGAATGTGTACGATTGGAAAGAATCCGTCAACGACATTGAGCTTCGCAAAGAGAACTATAATGTATGGGGCTACATGATGACGATGGGGCTTGGCTATATGGAGTATTTCCAATTGGCCGAGGATTTGAATGCAACACCACTTCCTGTTATGGCCTGCGGGGTACTCTGTCAAGCACGTTCGGATTATGCGAATCCTGCTGGTGGTGCATTAAGAGACTATTATGTGAAGAACTTTACGGATCTGATTGATTTTGCGATAAGCATGGATTTTGACAATAACGAGTGGGCCGCTTTGCGTAAAAAGATGGGCCATGAAGCAGCGTTTGACCTGCGTTACTTGGGTGTGGGGAATGAAAACTGGGGAACAGAGTTTTTTGCTAACTTCGAATATTTTAAAATAACAATTGATGAATATATGGTGAAGAACTACCCTGATCATGAACTGACCATTCTTTCTACGGTTGGCGCACAAGCAGATGATGATGCCTATCAACAAGGCTGGAAATTCCTAAGCGGAAATCTACAGGGCTCGGAACAGATCAGCTTCACGGATGGAACATCAAGTATTGAAGAGACGGTTACCTGGTATGAGAAACAAAAGAACTACATGGATACCATTGCGGACGAGCATTACTACCGTTCCAACGAGTATTTGTTAGAGAATGCGGATCGCTACAATTATTATTACAGAGCTTATAAAGAAGACGGCAGTTTGGACGAGGCTGAAACTTCGAAGGTTTTTGTGGGTGAATATGCTTCGACAGATAAAAATACATTGGCAGGAGCGATTGCTGAGGCGGCGATCATGTCCAGCTTCGAGAATAACGCTGATGTGATTAGACTAGCTGCAACGGCACCTTTGTTCAATAAGGTATTAACAGATGGCACCTACAGATGGACACCAGATTGCATTTGGTTTGATGATGAAACTGTATGGTACACGCCGAACTACTATGTTCAACAGCTGTACGCTAAATATCTCGGCACCAAAGTGGTTGGCACATCGTTCTCGACCTATCGCAACGGGGAAAAGGTAGACCTCATTCCTCACGGAGGAATTGAAGTGGCTGCCGGAAAAGCATCAGTGGTTGTGAAGCGGTTGGAGGTTACTTCGAATACGGATGGAAGCGTTATGTTTGAACAAGATTTTACACAACCGCTGCATGAAGCTTGGAAAGTTATTCCTGGCTCTGCCGGATATACGATTGATCCTTCCAAAGGTCTAGTCTTGAAGGCACAGAACAGCGGGCTGAATGGATTGTATATCCTCAATGACACGTGGACTAATTATAAAGTAGAGGTTGTTCTTGAAAGAGCTTCCGGCGAAGATGGCTTCTATGTAGGTGCAGGTCTGACAGACATTTCACCAGAAAATAAAGATGTTATCGAATATGCGATTGGTTATAATGGCGATGCCACAGGAGTCAAGGTGTACAAGCAAGGGATTGAGGCTTATACGCTCGGCGATTATTCCTCTAGTACAGCAGCAGGTAACCTGAGAGCTAGTTGCTATGAAGAGCTGGCGGATCATACGGTATATACCATCACTGTTAATTATGGTGGAGCAGATGGCAAGCATTTGATTTGCTCTTACACAGATGGCAAGACAACAAGTAAAGTGCTTGATTATAAGCTCGAAGCGTATAACAGAGAAGTATACAATTCCGTTACTAAAGATGATAAGCATCTCTATATGAAGCTTGTGAATGCGGATCGTGTAGAGAAAGCAACGAAGCTTGAATTGAAAGGCTTAAACGTAGCTACTACCGGTAAATGGATTACTTTAACGGGCGATGCTTCGCTGATTCACACCCCTAATGTGAACAGAAAAAATGATGAGAAGGTTACTCCGGTTGAAACAGAAATCATGTTTAATAAAGACACTGCAATTGTAAATCTAGCTGCCCATTCTGTGAACGTGATTGTTCTGGACCTTATTTAATAGAATAGATAGCATTCAGCGCGCGCCGATATCACCTCGGCGCGTGTTGTTGTTTAGGAAGGCTTGTAATCGGTTGATGTTTATATAGGGAGAACTGTCCACTTCTTGATGAATCTCTGAATCTAACTTACACTGGTGAAAGCACAATCACCCGAATGACTCTTCATCCTGCGAACCTCCCAGTTAATTTTCACCTCATAGCTGCTTTCATTTCACGAGAATATAGTTCATATCTTGCCCCTATAGGAGGATGATACAATGATGAAATCATTCAAAATGGACTGGAAGGCAAATCTAAAAAATCCACAAACGATTATGGCTTTGTTTACTTATCGTTTTGGAAATTGGGTGTATTATCGGGTGAAAAGTGGCCTGATCCGCAAACCTTTGTGGCTCCTATACCGAATAATGGATGTGCTGTTTGTTCGAATTGTTGCCAGTGGAGAGCTTCATGCAGAAGCGCAAATTGGTGATGCGCTTCATTTACCGCATGGGTTAAATGGCATTATCATTAGTCCTAAAGCGGTGATTGGCAACAACGCTACTATTTTTCACCAAGTGACCATTGGGGGGAGAAATAACTTAGGGGAACCTGTGATTGGTGATAGAGCATTTATCGGAGTAGGTTCTAAGATACTTGGCCCGATTACGCTGGGGAATGATGTTAATATCGGAGCGATGTCAGTTGTGGTTAAGGATGTGCCGGATAATGCTTCGGCCGTAGGGATTCCTGCCAGAAATATTTTGCGAGATGAACCTAAACCTGAGCATACAAGATAACGGCGGGATGTTCTAGTACATAGGGTATCGCTTTATTTTAATAAGTTCCAGGGTATAATTAAAGCATCCAAGAAATCTTGTAATAACCTTCTAGAGATCGGAGTAATGAAATGAAATATAGCAATTTAGAAGAGTGTGTGAATGATTTAGAGAAACATGGACATTTGGTTCGTATTCGTGAAGAAGTGGATCCCTATCTGGAGATGGCCGCAATTCACTTGAAGGTTTATGAAGCCGGTGGGCCTGCATTATTATTTGAAAATGTAAAAGGCTCGAAGTTTCGTGCGGTGTCTAACCTTTTTGGAACGATTGAGCGCAGTAAGTTTATCTTTCGGCGTACCTGGAACTCCACACATAACGTAATTGCACTTCGTAACGATCCTATGAAAGCACTCAAAAATCCTTTTAAATATGTAGGGACAGGACTATCCGCGAGAAAAGCATTGCCTATCAAAAAGCCAGGGGGTCTGCCAAGTGGTTTTCAGGAAATCAGTATTTCTGATCTTCCGCTGATCACACATTGGCCAGAGGATGGTGGCGCTTTTGTCACATTGCCGCAAGTGTATTCCGAAGATCCAGACAAGCCAGGCATTATGAATTCCAATCTGGGCATGTACCGCGTTCAGTTGAATGGCAATGATTATGAACTCAATAAAGAGGTTGGTATTCATTATCAGATTCATCGCGGTATCGGCGTTCACCAAGAAAGAGCCAATCGAAAGGGAGAACCCCTTAAAGTGAGCTGCTTCATCGGCGGACCTCCAGCGCATACGTTATCGGCTGTAATGCCTTTGCCAGAGGGAATGAGTGAGATGATCGTTGCAGGTTTACTTTCGGGACGTCATTTTAGCTATAGCTATGTAGATGGATATTGCATTAGTAATGATGCAGATTTTGTGATCACAGGGGAAATTCATCCTGGTGAGACGAAGCCGGAAGGGCCTTTTGGTGATCATTTAGGATATTACAGCTTAGTTCATCCTTTTCCAGTTATGAAAGTACATAAAGTGTACGCTAAAAAGAATGCCATCTTTCCATTTACGGTTGTCGGCAGACCACCACAAGAGGATACCGCTTTTGGTGAGTTAATTCACGAGTTGACGGGCGGAGCTATTCGACAAGAAATCCCGGGTGTCAAAGAAGTTCACGCCGTTGATGCTGCGGGAGTTCATCCCCTTTTATTTGCGATTGGCAGTGAACGTTATACGCCTTATCAGCAAGTGAAGCAGCCAGCAGAGATTCTTACCATTGCAAATCGGATTTTGGGTACAGGCCAGCTTAGTTTAGCTAAGTTTTTATTTATTACAGCCGAAGAACAACAGCCTATTAGTACACATGATGTTAAAGATTTCTTGACGTATATTCTGGAGCGAATTAATCTTCGCAGAGATATTCATTTCTATACGAATACAACGATTGATACCCTTGATTATTCCGGCACAGGATTAAACAGCGGGAGTAAGGTGATTTTCGCTGCAGTTGGGGAGAAGAAAAGAGAGCTAAGTACAGAGGTTCCTGGCATTTTTCAAGAACTACAAGGATTTGAACATGCGCGTATGGTGATGCCGGGTCTCGTGGCACTTCAAGGCTCTAAATTCACTACTTACCCTGAAGCAGCACAGGAAATGAACAAGCTTAGCAAAGCGATTCAAGAACAGGGAGCACTCCCATCTTGTCCGATGATTATTGTGTGTGATGATAGTGAGTTCTTAAGTGAAAGAATTGAGAATTTCCTGTGGGCGACATTCACACGCAGCAATCCTTCTCATGATATTTATGGTGTGAATAGTTCTACGGAATATAAGCATTGGTCCTGTGATAACGTGATTATTGATGCGCGTGTAAAACCTCATCAAGCGCCACCATTAATTCCGGATCCAGTCGTTCAAAAGCATATCGAACGATTATTTGCTCCGGGTGGCAGCTTAAACGGTAAGATCTAACCATAACTCAAAGACCTTCTTGGGAAACCAAGGGGTCTTTTTGCTGTTTTTTGAAATGATTTTACTCATATGAAATTAAAAATGTATAGGTGTATTCTGGGTTTTATGTCCCAGCTTGTCACGAAATCGTAGGATTTTATAACTAGAGGCGAGTGAATTGAACGGTTTAGTGTACGATAAACTCTGTTTTTTAAATGTTCATAGTGAAACTTAGGTGGTAGTATCGTGTTGGATATGAGTGCATCTGGAAATGATTATCCAGAAAAGTGTCTGAGCAAGGAGGAGGGGATACGCGCACGAAGAGAACTTATATTTGAAGAACGAATGACAATGAAGCTTATTGTAAGCGTTTACTACGGCAGGGCCAGATGCGTACTAAGTTCTTTCAATCCTAAGAAAGCGGGTGAAGCACGGAAGATGAAGAGAAATAAAATGGGGAATAAAATACTTATTGTGTTATTGTCGTGGGTCTTCATTTGTTCATCTCTATTTCCCTCTACAACCTTTGGAGTGCAACCAGCCAGTGCGGATTCAGGTCCAATAACTTTGCGATATGATTTTGGAACGGCAACAAGTCCTGTAATGAGTAGTTATACAGCTGTGCATGAATCTAAGCTGTATACGAAGGAGCTAGGATATGGTCTAGATCAGGCGGTTGCCTCAAGAAATCGCTCGGGCGGAGATGAACTGACTAATGATTTTGTATTGGGATTGTCTTACGCCTTTCTAGTGGATCTTCCTAATGGGGATTACGATGTGACTGTATTCTCAGGAGATTTATTGGCAGGCACAAGTACAACTAAAACTACGATTACCTTAGAAGGTGTTACGGCTGGTTCAATAAGCAGCAAGCAGGCTGTAAATCAAGCCACCTACCGCACGGCTGTCCATGACGGTCAACTGACCGTTGGCATTACGGGTACAGGGGTTGGCGGGTATTTAAATGGACTTATGATTCAGCAAATCGTGCCGGGTCCGCTGCAGGCTCCTGAGAGCTTAGCGGTTACGAATCTCTCGCCCGCTGCGGTCTCCCTCGGGTGGAGCAGCGTGACAGAAGCAGTCTATTACAATATATATCGGACAGAGCTTCCTAGCGGGGCTATTCAATCGATTGGTCAAGTTCCTGCGACCAACTATGTGGATTCAGACGTAAATCAAGGCAGTGGCTACATCTATAATGTGTCTGCTGTTAAAGGCAGCGGTGAGGAGTCTGCTTTGAGTGCATCTGTGACAGTAGATAAAATTCCGGAGGCAGAGGTTCCGGCAGCACCAACGGGCCTTTCGATTGTCAGCGTAGGTGCGAGTTCTGTTCAGCTAAGTTGGAACAACGTGGCGGGAGCTACCCGTTATACAATCTTAAGATCTGATTCAGCAGATGGATCCTTCCAGGAGATTGGGCAGTCGGAAAAGACGACATTTACGGATGTAGCAGTAGATACCTCTAAGCGTCAATATTTTGGGGTAAAAGCTGCTAATGGCCAAGGACAATCCCAGTTATCTAACAAAGTGGAAAGTATGGTATACACGCCACCTGTAACATTGCCAGAAGGAAATGTATATTCCTTTGATTTTGGCCCAGGTGCTGCGGCGGAAGGTTATCTTAAGGTCGATGCGGGAGTATCTTATTCCTCTGCGGTTAAATATGGATTTACGGATATATCAAAGGTAACTGCTGTAGACCGGGGAACCTCTGATCCTTTACGATCGGATTTGGTGGTCCCTAAGGATACTGCCTTTAATGTAGATTTACCGAATGGTGACTATACTGTGTCACTTATCGCTGGAGATAGCGCCGGAGATACGGACATTGGCATCAAAGTAGAATCCATTCAAAAAGTTCAACAGACGAGCAAAACATCAGGTCAGTATTTGGAAATGAGCTTTGACATCGCTTTGGTGGATGGACAAATGAACTTGGCGTTCTCTGGCACTAAGCCTAATATCAATGCACTGGTGATTACTAAGCAGCCAGACCGTCCTGCTAATGAATTGCCTACAGTTTATATTGCGGGTGATTCAACTGTGCAGACTTATGATCCTTACTGGATACCACAGGCTGGCTGGGGACAAATGATTCCTGATTTCTTTAGTGAGGAAGTAACGTTTAAGAATCACGCTATAGGAGGCCGCAGCTCTAAGTCATTTATTGTAGAGGGGCGGCTGGATGAAGTACTGCGAAAGATACAGCCAGGTGATTATTTCCTTATCCAATTTGGTCACAATGACGCAACGATCAGCGTTCCTGATCGGTATGCCTCTCCAGCAGATTATAAAAATTATTTAAAAACGTATGTCGAGGGAGCCAGACAAAGAGGAGCGACTCCGATTCTGGTGACCCCGATGGGACGTAGAGATTATAATGCTGCCACGGAACAATTTAATGTGAGTTTCCCTGAATATGTGCAGGCGATGAAAGAGGTAGCGAATGAGCTGCATGTGGAATTGGTTGATCTTAGCGCGCTAAGTGTCGCTTATTACAACGCGATCGGTTTTGCAGCTACACGATCGGTGTTCCTTCACCTCGATGCAGGGATATATGGTGCTTTCCCGAATGGGTCGACAGACGATACTCACTTTCAAGAGTACGGAGCGATTCAAATGGCTCGTCTGCTGGCCAAAGGAATAGAGCAATTAAACATTCCGCTCTCCAGTTTTGTAGAGGACATTAAGCAGCCAGAAACAGTGCCTGCCAAGCCAAAAGGTCTTGTAGCGGGAAGTATCAGTAATGCAGGTGCAGTACTGAAATGGGATAATGTAGAGGGCGCTGATATTTATAAAATCTATCGTAAGCTGGCGTCAGAAGCTGAAACTGCTTACGTATTGGCGGGAACTGCCACTATTCCAGCTTTAACATTAAGCGGAATGGCGGAAGGTAACAGCTACTCCGTTCGAGTGACTGCAGTAAACGGATTAGGTGAGTCTGAGCCTTCAGATGAAGTTAAGCTGACTACGAAGTCCGCACAATATCGTTATGATTTTGGACCTGTTGGCTCACCCGTTGCCGCCGGTTATACGGAAGTGAACCGTAATGTACTTTATACAGCAGAACGTGGTTATGGCTTGTCCTCAAGTGAAGGTATGAGTGATCGAGATCGCGGTAGTGCGACTGATGCACTTCGTAGAGATTTCGTGATCTATTTTGGAGGCTCGTATGAATTTAAAGTGGATTTACCGAATGGTTATTATTCCGTTAAGACTTATACCGGAGATTGGATTGGTTCTACCAAGACGAACGTAGCGATTGAAGGCAAAGATTATGGAACAGTCTCCTCAGGTAAGGAAAATATTGCTGAGAAGCTGTATAACCAGATCGCTGTCAAAGACGGTCAGATGAATCTTGTTTTTAGCGGCACAACGGCTCATCTCAATGGACTTGAAATCACACCTCTATTATTAGCCCCAACGAATCTGAAACTAGGTAGTCTGGACTTAAACAATGAGCCTATCGCAGCTAATCTATCTTGGGATGGTATGGATAGTGCGCTGAGATACCGAGTTTATCGTCAAGCAACGGTTGCGAACAGTGCAGAGCTGCTGGGCGAGACAACAGAGCCGCTTTACACAGATACCACTGCGGATATCGGTATGGAATACATCTATACGGTAACTTCGGTAGATAGCACGGGACTGGAATCCGTAACATCTAATGCCTTAAAGGTATCTATGATTGATCCATCTGTAGCAAAAGCAACCGTACCTAGTGGTCTAGCAGTACAATCTACGAACAAAAATGATGTGACCTTTACATGGAATGAGGTATCGGATGCAAGGATGTTCAACATTTATCGTGCGAAATCCGCGGATGGTGAGTTCATTCTAATCGGCAAATCATTCGAAGCTTCATACACAGACACCACCATTCTAAGTACAATTCCTTACTATTACAAAGTTGCCTCGGTAAATGCAGGCGGTATCTCTGATCTTTCCGCTACGCTGGAAACCTCAGCGGTGACAACACTATATCGGAAGATGGAGGCGCTGGATCGTGCGCCTGTAGCGGTTAAGACAGATGAGGGCATTTATATCAGCTGGCGGATGTTAGGTCTGGACCCGGAATCGATCGGTTTCAATCTGTATCGCGGGGAAGAGAAGCTAAATGATTCGTTGATTACGCAAAGCACGAACTATCTCGATCCTTCCGGCACAGCTGATGCCAAATATAGAATCACATCGGTATACAATGGAATCGAAAAATCTGTTTCAGAAGAATTCAGCGTATGGCAGAAGCAGTACCTATCAGTTCCCTTGCAAAAACCAGCAGATGATTACACCAAAGACGGTCAGCCTTATACGTATAGTGCAGGGGATGCAAGCCTAGGGGATGTGGATGGTGATGGGGTCTACGAAATCATCATGTTATGGTCGCCTTCGAACAGCAAAGATAACTCCCAGGCAGGTTATACAGGACTAGTCTATATGGATGCTTATAAGCTAGATGGCACACGTTTATGGCGGATTAATTTAGGGCCTAATATTCGTGCTGGTGCGCATTATTCACCGTTCATGGTTTACGATTTGGACAGTGATGGGCGTGCTGAGATTATGATGAAGACAGCAGATGGTACGGTTGATGGTCAAGGTACTTTGATCGGTGATGCTAGTGCAGACTATCGCAACAGCTCGGGTTATGTGCTCCTCGGCAATGAGTATTTAACAGTGTTCGAAGGGGCAACAGGCCGGGCAATGGATACGGTTAGTTATGATCCGCCGCGTGGTGATGTGGGCGCTTGGGGCGATGCCTATGGTAATCGGGTGGACCGCTTTTTGGCAGCTGTAGCTTACTTAGATGGTGAACAGCCAAGCGTGATTTTCAGTCGTGGTTATTACACTAGAACTGTACTTGCAGCGTATAACTATCGCGGAGGTAAGCTAGAGAAGGTATGGCGATTTGATAGTAATGAAGAAGGGTATGGCGATTACGCAGGGCAAGGGAACCATAATCTTTCAGTAGGAGATGTAGATGGTGACGGTAAGGACGAAATAACCTTCGGCGCGATGGCCATTGATGATGATGGATTGCCGCTGTACAATACAAAGCTTGGTCATGGGGATGCGATCCATTTCGGAGATCTTGATCCAACCAGACCAGGGCTGGAGGTCTTTGATGTACATGAGCATACCGATTCCAAGTATGGTATTGAAATGCGTGATGCAGCTACAGGGGAAACCTTATGGGGTGTGTTCACAGGAATTGATACTGGACGCGGAATGTCAGCAGATATTGACCCGCGTTATGCTGGGGAAGAGGTATGGGCTGCAACGATCACCAATGAAGTGCAGATCCCTGTTACGGGCGTATACAGTGCTCAGGGAGAGCTAATTACGAATAAGCTGCCTTCCTCTACGAATTTCGGCATTTGGTGGGATGGTGATCTTTTACGGGAATTGCTGGATTCTAATCGAGTGGATAAGTGGGATTACACCAACCAGACAACAGCTAATTTGTTGACGGCTACTGGAGCTTCTTCTAATAATGGCACTAAGGCGAACCCAAGCTTACAGGCGGATCTGTTCGGGGATTGGCGTGAAGAAGTGATCTGGCGCGCAACGGACAGTTCTGAATTACGAATCTATACAACAACGGATATGACAGATTATCGTATTCGAACTTTGATGCATGATCCGATCTACCGACTGGGAGTGGCTTGGCAGAACGTGGGTTATAATCAACCTCCGCATCCTGGATTCTTTCTTGGCGAAGGCATGGAACAACCTGCGGCGCCAAAAATTCAATATGTTGGTTCACCGGGGGAAACAGAAGATACTACACCACCTGCAATTACGGGTTTACCTTCTACTCAAATGAGTGAATCGGAGGTTTTGAAAATACAGGTCGTAGCAGAAGATCCTGAATCGGGTGTTCGTAGTTTGGATATCACCTTTGATGGAAAAGAAGTTGCCTATGGTGATGAGATTGCCCTAACAGGACTTACGGGATCACATATGTTCATCGCAACAGCTGTGAATAATGCTGGACTCTCGACGACAGAACAAGTAATTATAGTCGTAAATGGGTCGCAAAAGGCTACAGGAATTCCGGGGCAGCCGGTCCTATCCAATAACAATGGGCAGGATACAGGACTCTTGGATGGTGATTACAAAATCACAATGAACATGTGGTGGGGCAATAATGGTACGGTCTACAAGCTATATGAGAACGGTACTTTAATAGACACGCAAACCTTACGCGATGACTCCCCAACCGCACAGACCGCAGTGACTAGTGTTACTGGAAAAGAAAACGGTACCTACACCTACACGGCTGAGCTAACTAATTCATTTGGAACAACGGTATCTACTTCTCATATGGTTATTGTGAAGGATGCTGCACCAGGTAAGCCAGTGTTATCTAATGACAACTGGGATGGTGATGGAGAGTATAAAGTGACCATGAATCTATGGTGGGGGATGAACGGCAAAGTGTATCGCTTGTATGAGAATGGAGTGCTTATCGATACACAAACTTTAACAGCAAATACTCCGAATGCCCAAATGGCTTCTACTTCAATCACGAATCGATCTCCAGGTGTTTATGAATACCGTGTAGAACTGATGAATAATCAAGGCGTAAGTGAAAGTACAATTATGAAAGTCACGGTAAAATAACTAAGCAATAGTTAAAAATGCGCCTACGTCGGTAATATCCGGCTAGGCGCTTTTTCGAGATTATCTAAGAATTAAAGGATTCTGCAAGACTATTTTCACTATCATCGTCATATGAATCTAAACAACGAATGATAGGGAGGATTGTAATCATGGAATTGATGGAGATTATCTCTAAGATTGTGGTAGTCATACATGTTATAGCGGCCATTGTGGGAATTGGACCAGCTTTTGTGCTGCCAATACTGACAAGCTCTGCCAAGACAGGCAGCCAGCTTCGTTTTGTATTTGGCATGATGAAGACAATAAACAGATTCCCTAAAACGGGTGGGATTACCCTGATCGTTACAGGCATTTTGTTAATGATCATTGATAAAATGGGCTTGTCGGTGTTGTGGATCAATCTTTCGTTATTATTTTTTATCGTGATAGAAGTCATTATTATTGGATTTGTTGAGCCTCGATTGAAAAAGCTGACCCAGCTCGTGATGGCGAGTGAAGGCGACGAAATCCCTGTAGGCTACAACGCCGCAATGAACAAGATCGCTCCGTTAGAAGCAGCTGTACATGTGCTCACTATCGTCATTATTATATTAATGGTAGTAAAGCCGGTATAAGATCGAAGCGCCTATTCTCAATGATCTCTTCATAATCGCGAATGAGTCCATCAAAAATGCTCTCCCAAGAGCGGCCGAGCGCCAGCTGTCGCCCCTCATAACCCATAGCAGCCAGCTTTTGGGGTTGCTCTATACAGGCACAAATCTCACGAATAAAAGCAACAGGGGAACGAGGTGGGGCGATGATTCCGGTGCGGCCGGGTGTAACCAGATCCTTCACCCCGCCTTCATTTACGGCGAGGACAGGCAGTCCAGAGGCCATGGCTTCAAGGACAACATTACCGAAGGTTTCCGTACTGGAAGGGAAGACGAATAGATCAGCTGAGGCATACAATTGGGCAAGCTCTTCACCGTGTTTGTAGCCCGTAAACGTGACATTTTGCGGCGCCTGTGCCCGCATTTCTGATAATAAGGGACCGTCTCCAACAACTAACCAATGCACCTGAGCTTGCATAGACTCGGGGAATTGCTGCATGGCGAGAGCAAGGGTGTTGATATCTTTTTCAGGAGCAATCCTTCCCACATACAGAAGTAATATCGGCGCGGTAATTCCGTAACGATCACGGACCTGATGGCTGCGTTTTTTCGGAGTGTAGAGATTGCAGTCGATGCCTCTAGACCAAAGCTTCAAACGTTGAAAACCTTGAGCTTGGAGGGAATCAAGTGTCTCGTTGGAGGGCGCGAAGGTAGCATCGCAGGACCGATGAAACCACTTCATGTACTTCCAATAAAGAGGAACAATTTTTTTCATCCGATAATATTCAAGATAGCGGTCAAAATGGGTATGGTAGGAGGCGACATGAGGCAGGCCAAGCTTTCTCGCATAGCGAAGGCCGCATAGACCGATATTGAACGGAGTAGCCAAATGCAGCAGATCGGGTCGAAAAGCTTTTAGCTCTGACTGGATGGAGGACATATTCGGCAGCGCGAGTCTACATTCTGGGTATAAGAAAAAGGGGATACTGGTAATGGGACGTATGGGATCGGCATAACTGTCTTCAGGAGCAGATTTCGGCGAAAATAGCAGATGCTCGATACCCCGCCGGTTCAAATGAGTGGTTAAGCGCTGAAGCGTAAGTGAGACACCATTCGTTTGCGGAAGAAATGTGTCTGTAAATAAAGCAAGACGCATAGAACCCCTCCCAGGTACTCTTGATGTCTTGATCATAACAGCCTATTATTTCATGGAGGTCAAACGGATGTTAAACAGAATATAAAAATCCACTGTACAAGGTAATGAGGTGTACCGTGGATTTTTTTTGTATGAGATCTTATATTTACACGTCTTCATATATCCGCTGTAAAAAAGCGATGCTTTCTCTTAGATGCGATTCAGGAGTGCTCTCTAAAATGCCCTGAATATGCGGACGCTCGTACTTCATATAACGAAGAATCGGCTCAAACTCAAGCCAGCCCTGACCTACAGGAACAATTTTGATGGCTCCATCTTGCACGATAAAATCTTTTAAATGAATGATGGCTATTCGATTTCCTAAGAGCTTCAAAGCCTCCATAATAATAGCTTCCTGATGTAAGTAATTTGTAGGTGACATTAGATTTGCGCAATCCAATATGACCTGAAGATTATTAGAAGGAATCTCATCCAGCAGTCGGCGAGTTAAGGAAGCGGAATAAAGCGGATGATGAAGTCCTGCTTCAATACCTACCGTCACACCAAAACGTTCGGCCTCTGCAACCATTACCTTTACCGAAGTAACGACCTCCTGAAAAGCCTCTTCTGTAAAATTAGCTGTGGTATAGCCCCGGCCTACACTTCCGGTCTCTGTTCCTACCAGGCTAGCGCCGAAATCTCTGGCCAAGCGAAGATGCGTATTGAATTCGGCTAACGCTTGTGCCCGTTTGAATGGATCAGTGTCTATAATATTAACGTAACAGCCAAGCACCGCCATCTGAATACCAGCCTGTCTAAAGGCATTTCCGTAATAACTAGCTGTTCCAGGGCTTATAGCAGTCAGACTCGGAGTACTGTCAGGAAAAGACTTTTTAAGTGCAAACTGAATATGAGCGAAATTATAAAACTGAATCTTTTCAATTAAATCCTTCAATGGAACTTGTGTGAAATCATGTGCTCGAACACCCAGATGCAGGGGAATGCCCATGTGATGTGATCACTCCTTTTATTAGTTGTTGTAAGTCTGTTAATGGTAAGGCAGGAGATTGTTCAATAGCCTGAACCACAAGTCTGGCGATGTGCTGAGCACCTTGATCAGAGAAATGAGTATCATCCATAACTCCATTTGGGTAATTCGGATGTGCTTTTTCAGGCAAATGCATGAATAATTTCTTGGATTCTTCTTCGCCTAATGAATGATAGAGCACTTGCGAAGCTGCGAAAATATCAAGCAGCGGTGTATGCGTTTCTTCAGCTACCTGCTTCATAGCCTCGGGATAAGCGCCTACAGCAAGCGGGTCAAGCTCTCCATCGGAGTTGAAGCGGCGGCGACTTACAGAGGTTAGTAGAACCGGAGTCCCACCTAATTGCCGAGCAGCTTCAATATATTGAATTAGGTTGCGGCGATATTCAGTGTCGGGATCAGTGTAACGCAAAGGATCTTCTTTTTTCTCATCGTTGTGTCCAAATTGAATGAAGAGGTAGTCACCGGCTTTGAAGTCTTTAAGGATGGCATCCAGGCGACCATCAGTTATAAAAGATTTGGTACTGCGGCCATTGATGGCGCGATTATCGATTCGAACAGAAGTCCCAAAATAGCCTTGCAGGTATTCTCCCCAGCCAGTCATAGGTTTCTCTCCAGCACCTTTGATAGCCGCAGTGGAATCCCCTGCGATAAATAATGTGGGTGTCATAAGTATACTCCGTGCCTCCTTAAAAGGTTATATGCACACGTTAACATATTTTGAGAAAAAAAGAGAGACTCTTTTTTTTGATTCCACCTGAACCATATTCATCTCTTTTTACATTGATTCGTCGAAGGTGGATTTAAGTTTTGTGCCAGCGTTGTGATCCCGGTATTGTCCGGGTGTCATGCCTTCCTGCTTTCGGAAAGAGCGAATGAAGTTCTGAGAGTTGTTATATCTTAATTTGGCTGCAATATCTTTAATGGGCATATCAGTTTCCTTCAGCCATTTTTTCGCCATTTTAAATCGGTACATCGTTAAATATTCACTGAAATAGTACTGGGTCTCCTTGCGGAAGACACTGCTGATATAGTTGGCATTATAATGCAGACGTGAAGCACATTCTTCTAAAGTAAGATCTGTATCGTAATCATGTTGTATCAAATCAATGATCTTCTCGGAGATGTTGTGATATTGAGCATTTTGTCTGCTGTTAAAAATCTTGATCATCGGATAAATGACCATGCTCCAGAACCAATCTTCAATTTCCGTTACAGTATGAAGGTCATGCAGCTCCTCAAATATGGAACCATTGGCATGATAAATCTGAGTTAAGCTAATACCGGATTCCTGCATCATAATGAGTAAATTATTTAGTAAGCGCGTCAACGGAATCTGGTATTCCTGTGGTGAAAGCTCATGAGCAAAGATAGATTTGAAGAGCAAATGAATGAGTTCCTTTGCTTTATCTGTTTCAGCTAATTTGATAGCGTCCAGTAAGTCATTTTCTTTATGAGTAGGGTAGTTCAAATTCAGATAGTGCTTGCCAGAGTTAATATTTTCATACTGGATAATGACACCTTTACCAAGTTTGATCCGGTGCTTCAGTGCTTCGAGTCCCTCTCTGTAAGCCGTGGATAATTTGTCAAAGGTGTTGAAGGGAAGGCTTAGACCGATGCTCACCTGAAGCTTTAGGTAGTTGTTTATCTCCTGCTGCAGCTTCTCAGTTAACGAATATAATGTCTTGTGAAAAGACTCGGTATCACTGTCTGGACTCCCTAATAAGACGACAACTGCATGATCCATAATTACAGGAGCCAGTCGTTGTTCAGGGCAGACTAACTCTTCAATTATATTGTGGGCAGCGAATAATAAGAGATTAAGATCTTTTTTCTCATAGCTGGAATCATCGGCAAAATCGATCGACAACGTAATCACAGCCATCGTCTTCCATTCTTCAAGCTGCTTATGATAGCCGAATTGTTCCAGCTCTTCGTGCAGATCGCGCTTCTTGACGTTGCCATGGAAAGCATTGATTAGGAAGAAGGTTCGAACCTGTTGGATATGCTGACGGACTTCTTTTTCCAGCTGTGATTTGGATTGGAATAAAGAATGAACTTGTTCTCCGATAAACTGAAACTCATTCGTATGTCTGGATTTGATGTCGGGTTTGCGTTGGCCCATTTGATTGAGCAGTCTTTCAATGGGGGTGTACATCCGTCTTGATCCGATCCATGCCAAAAGAATAGACAATAGAAGCATAAAGGTACACACGAATATCGTAAACAGGCTAATTTTTTTGGATTCTTTCGTTAAACTTTCCATGGATGTGACCGAAAGATAGACCCAGCCATTCATCTGAGAGCGCATGTAAGTGACAGAGTAATCCTTCTTGTGGATCATGGTCTTAAACTGACCTGAAAGTTTAGATGGATTAGAAATGAAAGAATCTTCAGTGAATCCGCCTTCTTTCATTGGTTTTCCGATCAAGTTGCGGTCCGGATGGAGCAGGAATCGACCTGTCTTATCCAGAACGATAATATCGTCGAGGAGCTGTACATCCGAGTTAATGAAATCCTGAAGACTGCAGACAGGAATATTAGCTAAGGCGAGCCCATATTTTTGCAGCTTATTGGTTGGGAGTTTCTTGATGAGACTAATGCTGTAGTTACAGCCTGTGACGTTAATGCTTTCCTCACTGTAAAATATGGAGGACGGGTTCAGGATCCAAGAGGTATCTTCGGCAATATTCATTAAGTTTGTGAGCTGCGCATGGTCCTTGTACTCATTTAAGCGATAAACACCAGAATTTTTGATCATCCAATTTTGCTGCTGATTTAATAAGATGACATCTTCCAGCTTCGTATCGAAGGACTGCATATTGCGAATTTCGTTTCTTAAATCATTGTATAAAATGAAATCGGTTTCATTTAAAGGGTTGTTTAGTGCTTTTTTTAATACACTAGAGTTGATCACTTGGTTTAATGTTTGATTGACAGTTGTTAACTTATGTTCTACATTTGAGGTGATTTGTAAGATTAGTTCCATTTTGCTGTTGTTAACGTTTTTTTGAATTTCTTTTGATGATGTGAAGTATGAAAAAGAACCGATGAACAACACAGGCAGTGTGCTAATTACAAAGGCAAACATCGTTAGCTTACTTAGAAAGCTTAATGGTCTCACTGGACTCAGCACCTTTACTTATGAAGAAGTAGACACTTGATCTAAGTGTATGTAACATGTTAGGAAATAACAATAATCATCTTGTTCTGTGATAATCATTAGCTCTAATTATGCTTATAAATTGTAAAATTTTCAAGATATAGAGTGATAATCCTTACAATACCTAGGAGGCCACAGAAATGTCTAAAGTATCTATGGGTAAAAGGGCAACGCTGTATTTCTGCTTATTTACCATGCTCGTCTTTACTTTTTTAAGCGCTTGCAACGATAAAGAGTTTACCGGATCCGGTCAAGATGTGGCTCGGCCGAGTATCTCAATTTTGGCACCCCTTCATTTTCCACAACAGCCTTCGAAAGAGATTATGGCGGAGATTGAAAAATTGACAGGCGTGAAGCTCGATATAAGATGGGTTCCAGAGGGGGTCTACACGGATAAGATGAACACTGCTTTGACGACTAATTCCCTCGGAAAGGTCACATTTGTAAAATTTTCAGACTATAATCTGGTGAAAAATGCTATTCGTTCGGATGCCTTTTGGGAGATTGGACCTTATCTTCAGGAGTTCTCCAATCTTAAACAACTGAACCCCGCCATTCTTAAGCAGACTTCTGTAGATAGTAAGATCTATGGCCTATATACGGAACGCCCCTCTTCCAGACAGGGAGTCATTATTCGTAAGGATTGGCTCGACAATCTCCATTTAAATAATCCACAAACACTGGATGAACTGTATGAGGTCATGAGGCAATTTACATACAACGATCCAGATCAGAATGGCAAACAGGATACCCTTGGACTAGTCGATCGAAATGATCTTGTGTATGGGGTATTCAAGACGTTAAGTTCGTATTTTGGTACACCGAATAATTGGAAACTAAAGAACCATCAATTCGTTCCTGAATTTGTGACCGCTCAGTATAAGAACACCATGAATTTCATGAAGAAATTATATGATGAGAAAATCATAAATCAGGATTTTGCCCTAACGAGCAAAGAAGTGCAACGTGATAAGTTCATAAATGGCATTGCTGGCGTATTTATTGGCAGTATGACAGATGTTCAGCGGCTTTCTATTGAAGCTCAGAATTTGAATCCGAAAGCAGAACTTACGTTAATCAATCGGATCAAAGGGCCTGAAGGATATAAAGTGTGGTCGATTCCCAATTATAACGGACTCTATCTCTTTTCCAAAAAAGCCATTGCGACGGAGGATGAACTCCGCCAGGTACTCGAATTCTTTGATCAAACCATGGATAAAGATGTAGCGAATATAATGATGTATGGGTTTGAAGGACGCCATTATAAGCTTGAGGAGGGAAAAATCATTCTTCCCGAGGAGACCTCAGAGCTGCGGGTGAAGGAAGTGAATCCGTTATATTCTTTGATGATTGCAGACATTAGTAATAAGAACATTATGGAGGTGGCTCAGAAGGAGCAATTGACCTCACTTGCGGATCAGCTAAGTAAAGATAATGAATCTTTTTTGGTCGACGATCCGACTGTTTCTCTAAGTTCATCTACCTATGATGAGAAGAATGTAGAATTGTCTACCATTATTGTAGATGCTACGTACAATTACATATTAGGCAATATAACCGCTGAGGGATTTCAGAAGGAAGTTGAGAAGTGGAGAGCTAGCGGAGGAGATCTGATTATTAAGGAATATGGTGAGGCTGAGCTTGGGATAGAAAAATAAATGGGTTAGTTTGATCCACTGCGGATGACGCGGTGGATTTTTTTGTGTTATCACCATAATCATTTGCTCAGATCCCTTTAAGAACAGGGCTTTATGGGGAAATGATTGTTTTCGTAACCTTGCGGGCGATGTAACGTGTAACTCGTAACCAATACAAATTATGGAGGTCAAAATGGTATGAAGAAGAAATCCTTCACCATGTTGTTGACAGCACTGTTAGCGTTCAGCACATTGTTAGCTGGATGTGGTGGTAACAACAATCAAGCAAGTTCTGAAACTGCAAGTGGTGAGAGCACTGCTAAGCCGGTTGAGACAGAAGTACCTAAAGAAGAAGTGAAAGCAGGACCGGCAGAAATTAAGATTATGCTTCCATTAAATACTACAGAAACACCACCCGACAGAATAAAAATTGAGCTTGAAAAATTGACTAATACCAAGTTAACTTATCAATTCTATCCGGCAGATACGTATGAAGAAAAGCTGAATTCATCCTTTGCTACGGGTTCACTGCCACAAGTAACCTATTTGAAGAATCAAACCACCTTTATTCAAATGAAAGACGCGATTAAAGACGGTCAGTTCTGGGAAATAGGTCCTCTTTTAAGCGAGTTCCCTAATTTGAGTAAATTGAAACCGGAAATTCTGAATAACACGAAAGTGGATGGCAAGCTGTACACCTTGTATATCGGCCGCCCACTAGCACGCCAAGGGATCATTTACCGTAAGGACTGGGCAGATAAGCTGGGACTTAAAGCACCGGCTAATGTAGATGAATTACTGGCTATGGCTAAAGCATTCACAGAACAAGATCCAGATGGTAATGGCAAGAAGGACACCACTGGTATTATTGACCGGAATGAATTAACCTACGGTGCTTTCAAAACAGTATCCTCCTGGTTTGGTACACCGAACACATGGGGCGAAGTGGATGGCAAATTAGCACCTGACTTTACGTTCCCGCAGTATATCGATACGATGGATTTTTTCAAAAAAGTACGTGATAGCGGCTACATGAACCAAGATTTCGCGGCTACAAGTAAAACAGATGCGGTGAATATGTTCACCAGTGGTAAAGGCGGCCTTTATATCGGGGGCTCCATGCAGGATATCGATTCTCTGAATAAAGATACTATCAAGAATTTCCCGGATGCAGTTCTGGACACACATAGTATGGTTGCAGGACCGGATGGAAAGTTTGCGCAATGGATGATTCCTGGGTATAACAACGTCGTCTTGTTCCCTAAATCTGCTGTAAAAGATGAAGCAGAGCTGAAGAAGATTCTTGCTTTCTTTGATCAGATGATGACCCCTGAAGTTGCAAACTTGATGTATTGGGGCATTGAAGGCGTTCATTATACCGTTGAAGACGGTAAAGCGAAGCCTGGCGATGATAAAGAGCTGATTGAGCGTGAGGTAAAGGGCTTTAAGGATAGTGTTATTGGAGAATATGAAACGAATGGCATGTACCAAAGCTATAACGTGCTGCCAGGTCGAATCCACGCCGAAGAATTAGTTCTTGAGAATGTGAAAGTGGGTGTACCTGACCCAACTGCTGCGATGGACTCTCCTACTTATACAGAAAAAGGTGTTGAACTCCAACAAATCATTACCGATGCGACCTACAAGTATATCTATGGACAGATCGATAAGGCTGGATTTGAGAAAGAAGTGGAGAATTGGAAGAGCCGTGGCGGAGCTAAAATCATTGAAGAGTATAACGCATTGTACAAGAAATAGATTCTCGCAGAAAAAGGTTGTTGATCCTGTTTCAACAACCTTTTTTTAAACACATGGTGAAATAAAAAGTTTGAATAAAGAAGGAGAAAGGAAGAGAACCATGCAGGAACTCACCGCACAGCCAGCCCCACAACCAAAGCGTATATATAAGAGTAACAGTGAACTAAAAAAGCGGCTGTGGAGAAATAAATGGCTCTATGTCATGCTAACGCCGGGTGTACTGTACTTTATTATCTTTAAATATTTACCTATGTATGGATTAATTATCGCCTTTCAAGATTACAAGCCCTACCAAGGAATCACGGGCAGCAATTGGGTAGGGATGAAGCATTTTAGCAGGTTGTTCACAGAACCGGACTTCTTAAATATTTTAGTGAACACACTGATCCTGTTTGGATTGAATATTCTTATTTATTTTCCAATACCGATTATATTAGCCCTGATGCTGAATGAGCTTCGAGGTACATTTTTCAAGAGAACGTTTCAGACCCTATTCTATTTACCCCATTTTATGTCGTGGGTTATCGTCGTCTCCATCTCCTTCGTTATGGTTACGATGGACGGAGGCATTGTCAACGAACTGCTGGCTTATTTTGGCTTTGAAAAAATCAACTTCCTGCTTAACCCAAGCTGGTTCAGACCGATGTACATTATTCAGGTCATTTGGAGAGAAGCGGGCTGGGGAACGATTATTTATTTGGCTGCTATTGCTGCAATTGATCCAGGACTCTATGAAGCAGCACGTATGGATGGAGCTGGCCGGCTCAGACAAGTCTGGCATATTACACTTCCAGCGATTCGAGGCGTAATTATCACCTTGTTTATTTTGAAAATCGGTTCCGTTCTGGATCTTGGATTTGAACATGTCTATCTGCTGCTTAACTCCATGAATCGAGAGGTCGCGGAAATTATTGATACGTATGTATACACCGCAGGGCTAAGACAAGGACAGTTTAGTTACAGCACAGCCATTGGATTCTTTAAATCTATTGTTGGTTTGATCATGGTCATGACGGTGAATAAAATCTCCAAGAAAATGGGAGAAGAAGGCGTTTATTGATACGTTGTAGGAGGAATCGAAATGGTAGAGGATAAAACAATCGGTGGTAGAATTTTTGCAGCAATAAATTTTACGCTGTTAGCCATTATTGCTTTGGTGACGGTGCTCCCTTTTGTGCATGTTGTAGCAGGATCTTTCACAACTAGTGCCGAGATTGCAGCGAATAAATTTGTGCTAATTCCAAAAGTATGGAGTCTCGAAGCGTACAAGTTCATTTTTTCTACGAACACATTATTTAAAGCGATGGGAGTTTCCATCGGGGTCACAGTAATCGGAACAATCTTCAGTATGTTTATTACCTCTCTGATGGCTTACGCGCTGGCTAGAAAAGATCTGGATGGACGTAAGGTGGTTAACTTCCTGGTCGTATTCACGATGCTATTTCATGGAGGAATGATTCCAACGTTCTTGGTAGTAAAGGAATTAGGTCTTATCGACTCTTATGCAGCACTCATTCTACCTTCAGCCATTAGTGCTTTTAACATGATTATCTTAAAGAACTTTTTTCAAAATATCCCTGAGGGCTTGGAGGAATCCGCAAAAATCGATGGCTGCAACGACTTCGGCATTTTGTTCCGGATTGTCCTGCCCTTATCCCTGCCAGCCTTAGCGACTATTGGATTGTTCTATTCGGTTACGTATTGGAATACGTACATGAGCGCTATTCTGTATCTGGATGATAGTGCGAAATGGCCAATTCAAGTGCTGCTCAGACAAATCGTTGTCCTTGCAAGTGGTATGGACCATAGTGCTACGCTTGATGCAACCGTTCCACCACCGGATCAAACGATTAAGATGGCTGTCATCGTGGTAGCTACCCTGCCCATTCTCATGGTGTATCCGTTCCTGCAGAAGCATTTTGCCAAAGGTGCCATGTTAGGTTCTATGAAGGGCTAATAAGAGGAAAAGAGAGATTATTCTTTGGAAGGAGCTTGGAGATGACTGGCAGGATACCAACAACACCAATGGATTGGGCAAAAAAGGCATGCGATTCTTTAATGGACACTTACAGAGCGGGAGAGCTTCCTCCAGCACATCGTTGGCATTACCATCAAGGTGTATTTCTGTGTGGTATGGAGCTTATGTGGAAGGCTTATCATGAAGATCGCTATATTAACTATATTCAGGAATACGTGGATGATTTGGTAGATGAATATGGTAACTTTTATTTCGCCCGCGATGAGCTGGATGCTGTTCAAGCTGGACAACTGCTGTTTAATCTTCATAAACGGACAGGTAAACTCAAGTATCGCATTGCTGCCGAGAAGCTGAAGAATTTATTGCTTACGTTAAACAAAACCTCTGAAGGTGGGTATTGGCATAAGGATAAATATGCTAACCAAATGTGGTTAGATGGGCTTTATATGGCAGGCGTATTCTCGTTAAAATATGCGAATGTCTATGGTGATCCTAGCTTGCGTGATACAGTTCTCCATCAAGAGATGTTAATGCGTAAGTATATGAAAGATGAGACAACCGGGTTATTGTATCATGCTTGGGACGAGAGCCGCCGGATGCCATGGTCAAACCCGGAGACAGGGTGCTCACCGGAATTCTGGAGCAGATCGCTGGGCTGGTATGGTCTCGCCTTATCACAATTTCTTGATCTGTTGGCCGTCCAAGATCCAGCACGAGCTGAATTATCTTCTACTTTACGAGAATTCGTAGATGCCCTTATTCGTTATCAAGATCCGGTAAGTGGGCTTTGGTATCAGGTCGTAGATAAGGGGCATGAGCCGGATAATTGGCTGGAGAGCTCAGGTTCATGTTTATTCGTCTACACAATTGCCAAAGCAGTGAAGCATGGCGTTGTAAGCGATGTGGAAGTTGCTACAGCCGCGGCTAGAAAAGGTTATGAAGGGTTAATCCGAACCATTCAGTGGGATGAGCAGGATAGATTAATCTTGCCAGACATTTGTATTGGTACTTCGGCCGGGGATTACGAGAGTTACGTCACGCGGCCTAAAGTTAAAAATGATTTACATGGCGTAGGCGCGTTGGTGATGGCTTGTGTTGAGATGGAGAGCTTAATCCAAGAGTGATTCATGTGTATCCTTAAATTTAATGATATTCAGGGGGTTGGGATGAAGAGATCACATTGGGCAATCCGTACAGCTGACTCTATCATGGCAAGGACACCAAAGCTCTATGAAGATAAAGGCTACAACGGAAGCTGGACCTATGACTATGGTGTCATATTGAATGGATTTGAATGGCTGTGGAAGATAACCGGGGATGCGAAGTATCTGCAATTCATTCAAGGTCAGCTGGATTACTTTATTCAGGAGGATGGCAGCGTTAAGGGCTATCATTTGGATGAGTACAATATCGATCACATCAATAACGGGAAATTATTATTTACGCTATATAAAGAAACCAAGCAAGAAAAATATAAACAAGCGGCTGCATTATTTAGAAAGCAACTAGAGACACATCCGCGAACCTTGGAAGGTGCTTTTTGGCATAAAAATATTTATCCCTATCAAATTTGGTTAGATGGTCTTTATATGGGTGCGCCTTTCTATTTAGCCTACTTGCAAGCTTTTGAAGAAGGGCAGGGGCTTGAAGACGTGACGAAACAGTTTATCTTGTGTGAGAAGCATACGAAGGATTGGGAAACAGGCCTGCTATACCATGCATGGGATGAACAGCGTATTCAGCCTTGGTGTGACCCCGAAACAGGCTGCTCCCCTAACTTTTGGGCGCGATCACTGGGTTGGTATCTTATGGCTCTAGTAGATGTTCTAGAATTATTGCCGAGTGGGCACTCCGATTATCCAGAGCTGATGCGTATTCTAAACGATACTTTATCTGCTGTGAAGAAATATCAGGATACTGAGTCCGGAGTCTGGTATCAAGTGATGAATCTGGGAGAACGCAAAGGGAACTATCTAGAGGCTTCCGCCTCCAGTATGATAGTGTACGCTATGGCAAAAGGTATTCGATTAGGCGTATTAGAGGCTAGTTGGTACGAACCGTTAGATTACGCCTTCCAAGGACTTATCGCCGAATTTGTACTCGAAACCAAAGAAGGCTGGGTCAATCTAAATAAGAATTGCCAAGTAGCAGGGTTAGGTGGAGCAGATCAACGCGACGGTACTTTTGCTTATTACATTAGCGAGCCTATTGTCACTAACGACCAAAAGGGTGTCGGTGCTTTCTTGCAAGCTTGTGTGGAGTACGAGCAATTAAGAGGCTGGATCTGATATAGAATAGGAGGGCTATAAAATGTCCGTATATAATATTGAGGATTTTGGAGCGCTTAAGAATAGCGGGATGTTAGCGACAGAAGCAATTACGCTTGCGATTGAAGCGGCAAGTGAGGCTGGTGGAGGAACTGTGTATGTGCCAGCAGGTACTTACTATACGGGTGCGATTGTTATGAAAAGCAATATTGAATTAAATTTAAATCCGGGAGCGATCCTTTCATTCAGTACGAATCCGGTGAATTATCCAGCTGTGGAATGTAGATGGGAAGGAGTGAAGCAGCAGGTTCATACGCCTTGTATTCATGGAAAAGGTTTAGTCAATGTATCGATTACCGGAAGCGGAACTATTAATGGTAATGGCAAAGCATGGTGGGATGTATTTCGGAACCGCCCTGAAGAGCTGAAGTACCCCCGTCCGACTTTGATTGGATTTGATAGCTGTCAGCGTGTAACGATTAAGGATGTCTCGCTAGTGAATTCTCCAAGCTGGACCGTTAATCCTGTGGGCTGCTATAATGTGACGCTTGATAATCTGTCCATTAATAACCCGGCTGATTCTCCGAATACAGATGGTATTAATCCAGAATCTTGTACGAATGTTCGGATTAGTAACTGCAATATTGATGTGGGTGATGACTGCATTGCTATCAAAGCGGGAACTGAAGATACGAAAGAGCGCATTCCATGCGAGAATATCACGATCACCAATTGTACCATGGTTCATGGGCATGGGGGAGTTGTACTCGGAAGTGAAATGAGCGGAGATATTCGTAATGTAACCATCAGTAACTGTGTCTTTAAACAAACCGATCGTGGCATACGTATGAAATCAAGACGTGGACGCGGAGGGACGATTGAAGATATTCGGATCAGTAATATTGTAATGGAAGACGTCATTTGTCCGTTCACACTAAATCTATACTATTTCTGTGGACCTCGCGGGAAAGAGAAGTATGTATGGGACAAAAATCCTTATCCGATTACAGATGAAACGCCATGCTTTAGACGAATTCATTTCGCCAATATTACCGCACGTAATGTTCATGCATCTGCGGGATTCTTATATGGACTTGCGGAGCAGTATGTTTCGGAGATTACTTTTACAAATATTGATATCTCGATGGCACACAATGCAGTTCCCGGGCATCCGGATATGATGACAGGGATCGAGAACATGAACAATCGCGGATTTTATCTGGGCAATGCCAGGGATGTACAATTTCATCAGGTGACCATCGAGAATCATGAAGGACCTGCTTTTTATATTGAAAATGGCGAAGCCATAGAGATCATGAATTGTCATTCGAAGAACACGAGCAAGCCAGAAAAACTAGTAGAACAAGTTACAGTTTCGCGCACAGAACAGAAGGTGTGTCCGTAAGGGGGGGGCCATGGAGCCTGATAAACTGAAGGAACTGTTGGGCGATCTTCCGGCGGATAAGCCGATTTCGGTAACTGTGATGAACCAAGAGGAGCGGGACGGATATAGCCTGGAATCCCTTTTACTGGATCTTAATGGAATTGAACAGGTGCCTGCTTACGTAGCAGTCCCTTTGGATAAGGAAGGGCCGTTTCCACTAGTTGTCTTTAATCATTCTCATGGAGGGAATTACGCGAATGGACGCAATGAGTTTATTCGGAGTAGTTCTTATTTGCAACAGCCCTCTTTTGCTAAAACGCTAACGGAGTTGGGGTATGCAGCTTGCTGTATCGACATGTGGGGATTTAATGAGCGTGGTGGCAAAACGGAGAGTGAGTTAGTGAAGGAAATGCTGTGGCAGGGGCAGGTCATGTGGGGCATGATGTTATATGACAATATTCGTATGTTAGATTACATGTGCCAACGTGAGGATATTGATACATCACGAGTTGCAACAATCGGTATGTCCATGGGTGGTTTGATGGCCTGGTGGCTGGCTGCATTAGACGAACGAGTCGGGGTGATTGTCGATATTTGTGGTCAAGTAGATGCGCATACCCTAATGGCTGTAAGAGGACTAGATCACCATGGTTACTATTCTTATGTGCCCGGGCTATTGAAGCATTTCACAACGCTCGATATTCAAAAGCGGATCGTTCCCCGCCCGCGAATGAGCCTGGTAGGCAGAAATGATCGCCTATGTCCCGCTGAAGGAGTAGAACTCTTGGATAAGGGGCTGTCCGAAGCTTATCAAACGGCAGGGAAATCAGAACATTGGCAACCTGTCATTTCAAGTGGCGGGCATATGGAGACTGTGGAAATGCGGACTTTATGGCAGCGATTTTTGGCGAAGTATCTATAAAATCCATAGAAGGGAACTGAACCAACGATGCTAGTAGTAGGCAAAGAATCCTTTTGCGACTATCACAACATTCAAGAAGCGATAGATTTGCTAGAGCGCGAGCCACCGGACCAGGCAGATACGCTTTATATTTTGTCAGGCATCTATAATGAGACAGTTAGGATTTATCGTTCTTATTTAACGATCATAGGGATTGGCCTCGTGGAAATAACCATGAATCGTTATGCCAAAGAGCGTGATGAAGCGGGTGAAGAAATCAATACGTTTGCTACACCAACGTTATTTCTGGGAGGTACCAACCTGGTCTTAGAGAACCTGGTGATTACCAACAGTGCTGGGCAGGGAGAACATATTGGTCAGGCGATAGCCGTTTATGCCCATTGCGACCAAACCGTGTTCAGAGATTGTATCTTCAAAGGGCATCAAGACACGTTGTTCACAGGGCCTTTGCCACCTGCTCCTCGAGAGCGAGGGGCATTCGGAGGTGTTCCGCTGAGAGAACATCATGCCCAGTATCATCAGTTGTATCAGCATTGCTATATAGAAGGAACGATTGATTTTATTTTTGGTAGCGCAGCGGCTTATTTTGATCAATGTGAAATCCGCAGTTTACGTCATTATGAAAACAATACAGGGTATATAACAGCTGCCTCCACACCCGAGGGACAACCACATGGTTATATTTTCAAGAATTGCTTCTTAACAGCCGAACCTGATATTGCTCCAGTGTTTCTAGGACGTCCTTGGCGTGAGTACGCTAAGACTGTATTTGTGGGTTGTCAGATGGGCTCGCATATTCATTCTTTAGGCTGGGATAACTGGAATAATGTTGCTAATGAGCTAACCGTAAGTTATCAGGAATTTGGCGTGAATGATGCTGCTAATGTGCGAAAGCAACGTGTTCCCTGGGCGGATTGCTTTGAGGAAGGGGAAGAAGCGCTGGATAAAGAGTTTGTTTTTGCTGGGACGGATTTTTGGAAGCAGATACTGTAATTGACTAGTCTATAAAGAGCGGCAGTCTTGGACGAGTGAACCAAAGTCCTAGGCTGCCGTTTTTAATGAATGAGCTCTTTATCGTTTATTCTTTTGTTTTCTTTTGAAATATGTCCAAGAGTAATAGATCAACCAAAATACCATAGGAACTATTAAAACATAAGGTCTTTGGATTGCTGGAAGAATGTAAAATAAAAATAGCCCAATTAATATCGTTGGCAGCAATAGAATAAAATACTTTTTCCAATGCATGATTGTCCCCTCCCTTTTGCCTAATACTAAAAATATCTTGCTTGCTTTAAATGTTAATGCCCTCGTCACGAAACCTTACAAAAG
This sequence comes from Paenibacillus sp. VTT E-133280, assembly GCF_002264385.1. Taxonomy (NCBI): domain Bacteria; kingdom Bacillati; phylum Bacillota; class Bacilli; order Caryophanales; family Paenibacillaceae; genus Paenibacillus; species Paenibacillus sp. VTT E-133280. The sequence continues at coordinate 27,930 of NZ_NFUX01000030.1, read as the reverse complement.
TGTTAGGTGACTGTCATCTAGATCAATGGCATCAACCTAGCAGCTTCTCTATACTAATTCATTGATAGGATTAATTTAAAGGGGGAGTTGGTCGTGAGGTTTTTTGAAATGCTGTTATTCTTTTCAAGTGTTAGTTTTTTGGCACTCCAGTTCATTTTAAATCAACGTATTCGAAGACCTGCTTTGCTCCTGACAAGCGGAGCAGGCTCCATTTTTTTAGTGATACATTTGCTTGTCGAAGGATACAGGGTTCAGCTTGTATTTTTATACGGATTTACGATCCTGATGCTTATGCTTTCGCTTACAGACGTTTTCATAAAGCGGAAAGTCGCTCGGACTGCCTCGCGAATTCGTAGGGTGTTGGGCCGCTTTTTTATCGTGATTGGGCTAATTGCAACGGGGTGCTTCCTATATGTGTTTCCTGTATTCGACATTCCGGCGCCATCCGGCGAGTTGCAGGTAGGCACGAAAATCTTTCATTTCATAGACCAAAACCGGGAGGAAACATTTAGCAAAACCGCGACAGGCAAGAGAGAATTGATGGTTCAGGTATGGTATCCGGCTCAAGATGGCACAGGCAAGTACGCTCCCTTTATTCCAGATACCCAGATTTTACGTTATATGGCTACGAACTATGGCCTTCCCGGGTTTACTTTACAACACCTAAAGTACGTATCCAGTCATGCGTATTCGGGGGCTGAAGTCTCTTCTGCACAAACTTCATACCCACTGATCCTTGCGAATCCCGGCTTCGGCTCTTCCAGGTTCCTCCACACGGCGCAAGCTGAATATCTCGCAAGTCACGGATATATCGTGGCAGTGATTGACCACACCTACAATACATTTGCAACCGAGTTTCCGGACGGTCGAATCATGACCAGCACAACCAACGATTTATTCTCGCCTGACCATGATTACCAGGCGGAAAGAGGTAATCGCGACAAGTTAGGTAAAGTTTTAACCGACGATGTGGCGTTTGTACTGGATCAATTGGAGCTCATCCAATCGGGGAAGATTCCAAGTCATCTAAAAGGGAGAATAGATCTCGATAATGTCGGTGTATTCGGTCATTCCATCGGCGGAGCGACGGCCTATGACGCTTCTTACGATCCGCGAATCGCGGTTGGAATAGACTTTGATGGTGGGCTTTATCGTTTGCGTGACAGAGAGGGTCTGCGTAAGCCGTTTTTGTTCATCAACTCGGAAAGCGAATTTGAAAAATTAAAAATGGTGATGGATAACCGGGTCTACACGGATTCAGAGCTTAACCGTATGGGCTCAACAAGAGAGTGGGAGGATAAAGTAACGGAAGATAAAAAGTTGGAGCTTGAACGGATGCGCCAAACAGTCGACGAAGGGGGACAGGTCCTCTATATCGAAAATACGGAGCATTTGAATTTTACCGACATACAGTTCATTTCTCCAATATTCAAAATACTGGGCATTACCGGAAAGATTGCTCCCGAAAGAGCAAACTCCGTTATCAATGCCTATATGCTTGATTTCTTCGATTTGTATCTGAAAAATCAAGGCGGAATCTTAATGAAAGGACCGAATAGCCGCTTTCCGGAGGTGAAGTTCGTAACCTCACTATTATAAATTACGTAACAGGCTGCTGATTTTGATAAGCACCTCTTCAAGTAGACAGGGGTTTGATAAATAACCGTTACTTGAAGGGGAGTTTTTATTTTGTCTAAGTAAACTCGACATTTAATACGTTTCCAATTGAACTACTTTGTAATTCCTCCAAAGTTATGAGATAATAGAGTTTTTCCGTTGATTCTATTTTTCATGGCATACGAGCTATGCCTGATCAAATATTGGAGGTAGGCTTGTTGGCGACACAGTATCCTTTTGAATACGATCGGACCAGACCTTTTATGGAGCAAGTAGGGGAATGGGTCGGCGATGTATTCTATGAAATTCTTCCTGAGGCAGGATTTGAAGTTCGTGATGAACAGATTTACATGGCGTTTCAGGTGGAGCGAGCTTTTGCTGAGAAGAAGACGATTTTTGCTGAGGCAGGGGTCGGTACGGGTAAGACTTTAGTGTATTTGTTATATAGCATTTGCTATGCGCGGTATATGGGTAAACCTGCGATTATCGCCTGTGCGGACGAGTCCTTAATTGAGCAGTTGGTGAAGCCAGAGGGTGATATTGCCAAGCTTGCGAAGCATCTGAATATGAATATCGATGCCAGGCTGGCGAAATCTCCAGATAAATATATGTGTCTGAAAAAGCTGGATCATGCTCGCAACAATGATGATGGGAGCTTGCCGCTGGAGAGTTTGTATGGTACTTTACCTGATTTTGTACATTCTCATGCACCGATGCAGCAGTTCCATGCCTATGGCGACCGTAGGGATTATCCAGATCTGAACGACGAACAATGGAATAAGATTAACTGGGATACGTTTCAGGATTGTTTTACTTGTGATATGCGTCATCGCTGTGGACAAACGTTGTCCCGTGATCATTACCGGAAATCAAGCGACCTGATCATTTGTTCCCACGATTATTACATGGAGCATGTCTGGACTTATGAAGCGCGTAAGCGAGAAGGGCAAATTCCTTTACTTCCAGAGCATTGTGCAGTTGTATTTGATGAAGGGCATTTGTTAGAATCTGCCGCCATGAAGGCGTTAGGCTATAAAATGAAGCATGTCGTCTTTGAAGAATTGATTTCTCGTCTGCTACAGAATGAGATTCGTGAGACGCTCGCGGTACTTATCGATGAAGCGATTATGCAAAGTGAGCAGATGTTTAAATATATTCGTCGTCAATGCCGCACCATTCCTGGATCAGATCGAAAAAGCATTGCGTTAAATGCGTCGCTAATCCGTGAGGTGCATCGCATGCGTAGTGTAATTGCTGCTATCGAAGAAGAATTAGTATTCGAAAGTGGACTGTACACGATTGATGAATATCAGTTGCGAATAGTCGAAGAACGTTTGGAGACCATAGAAATCGCGTTGAGATTGTTTGAGGATTCAGGTGCGTTAATTTGCTGGGCGACGGAAGATAGCGATGGCTTAACACTGTCGGTCATGCCCCGTAATGTTAAGGAAGTACTCCAAGATAGCTTGTTCACGCAAAAAATGCCGATCGTTTTCTCTTCGGCTACATTATCCGTGGATAAATCATTCCAATACTTGAAGGATAGTCTTGGAATACACGACTTCCTGTCTTTCTCGGTAGACTCACCTTATGATTATGAGCACCAGATGAATATCTATGTACCAGAGCTTCGGAGCGGTGATTTTGCTGAGAAAATGGAGATCTCTATGAAGCTTATCCAGCAGACAGAAGGAAGGGCTCTGTTACTATTCCGTACTCGCGAAGAACTTCTGCAGTTCAAGCAGCTCAACTCGCAGAGTGCAGAATCCAGCAAGTATTCTTTCCTCTATGAAGGGGATCAGGAGATCAGCTATCTGATCTCCGCTTTTCAACGGGATGAGCATAGTGTTCTTTGTGCGGTGACACTGTGGGAAGGATTAGATATTCCAGGACCTTCACTATCTAATGTGATCATTTGGTCGCTACCTTATCCTCCGCTTGATCCTGTATTTATGGCAAAACGTGCGGAGACTTCCAATCCTTTTGAAGATGTGGATTTACCTTACATGCTGCTAAGACTTAAACAAGGAATGGGACGTCTGATCAGAACGGGTACGGACCAAGGAATTGTGACGGTACTTGCGGAAGCTGAAGGACAACATCCCGTTCACGAGTATATAACTTCTGTACTCCCGAAGGGAACTAAGCTTCAGAAGCTTGAAGTATAAATTTTAAAATTTAATATAGGAACACAATCGCTCTTTTGGTGAGGTGGATGCTCCGGCATGCTGCTTCTCGAAGGAGTTTTTTTTATGTAAATTCAAGCATAAGGATTCCTAATCTTACGGATAGTATATTGGTATTTAACTTTCGAGCCATGGCGTATTATTGTTGATTCATGGGGGAAGGGAATTACATACCTCCGTCATCTAGAGATTCATACAAGGGGTGTATACGACATGGGGGATTCACAGGGATTATACCAATCAAACAATAAGAAACAAGTTGGTTTTGCACTTGGCATTGGATTAACCTTAATCATTGCATTAGTCGCAAAATATTTAGCAGGCTTTCCATTTCTCTCTATTATGGGCCAATTGGTCATTGCCATCTTAATCGGAATTATTTGGCGGGCAACCGTAGGAGTGCCGGGTACGATCACCCAGGGCACTGATTTTTCCAGCAAAAAGCTGCTACGTCTAGGAATTATCCTACTGGGTATGCGGCTGAATTTAATGGATATTGTTGCTGCAGGTCCGCGGGTATTTCTACTGGCGCTTATTGTAATCGGCTTTACGATCCCAGTTGTATACGGACTTACCCGACTGTTCAAGGTAGATAAACGACTTGGTATCTTAACGGCTTGCGGGACAGCGATCTGCGGTGCGGCGGCGGTGGTGGCGATTGCTCCACAAATCAAAGCCAAAGACGACGAAACTGCTATTGGCGCAGCTATAGTTGCTATTTTAGGTACAATATTCACGTTGCTATACACTTTTTTGTATCCTTTTCTAGGCTTGTCGGATCTAGGCTACGGTGTATTCTCAGGAGCTACCTTACATGAAATTGCTCACGTCATCGCAGCAGCAGATGCTGGTGGGAATGCAGCAGTAGATATGGCGGTTATCGTTAAATTGACTCGGGTAGCCTTACTCGTTCCGGTTGCCATAATAATTGGGATTTGGACGAATCGTGCGGAAAGAAAGGTGCAGGGCGGCCAATCCAAAGCCTCATGGAAAAGCATTCCTATTCCTTGGTTTATCCTCGGTTTCTTACTTGTCAGTGGTTTGAACTCATTAGGGATCGTATCAGCATCAGTGGCAAATGGAATTGTAACGATTGCTTATATGCTAATCGCTATGGCGATGGCTGGACTTGGTTTAAACGTTGATTTGGCGGCATTTAGACGACTAGGGATGAAGTCTTTTGCAGCAGGGCTTATAGGTTCAGTCTTATTGTCTTTCGTTGGATTTACCCTAGTTCACTGGTTTGGACTGGCGTGATTTTTTGCATACTATTGAATTGTAAAAAAGAATTTGCTTCTATTCTCGGTGTAACTGCAGATACACTGAGGTTATACGAGTAACATGATATTGTTAGGCCCACTAAAGATAACAGCAATAATTACAGATATTTTATTGATTTAGATGCAAGAGATTTGCTTATGAGTAGATGGTACAGAAGTATAGGGATTCCATTGCCGGAAGTGGAAAACTTGATGAAGGAGTATTCTTTAGTGCAAGTTACGGGTAGGATGCAATCACTGTGCTTTAAAAGCGAATTAACGACAATTTCCCGGAAAATAATTGAATCTTTTTAAAGACGCAGGGTGGGCAACTCTGCGTCTTTTTTTTGCTGGAGATTAAATCCATTCTTCTTTTAGCAAAGATTTGAGAAGTTCTACGTTAGCTGCCCCAAGCTTGTTAGAGATTTTTTGCTCTAATTCGATTTTGGTGATCATCATTCTTTGATTGCATTCAATCCCCTTCTGGGTAAGGATGATGTTTTTATCACGTTGATTTCCTTTGACTTGGGCGGCTTCCACATAGTTACGGGATAACAGTCCTTGAATGCTCTTATGCGTACCCTGTCTTGAAATATGAATAATTCTACTGATTTCCGAGATCGAGAGCATTTGATGTGTTTCAAGAACTGCTAGGATATGGGATTCTGTCTTGTTGATTTGGTCAGGGTCTTGGTCGGTCACTATTTTACGTAAGGCTAGATGCTTCTCGCTGAGTAAATCAATTAGATTCATTTCTTGCAGATGGTTATCCATGTGAACACTCCTAAATCATCGTTCGTTAATCCAAGTATAAGTCATATATATTTATTGTCAACTTGGTTGACTTAGTTTAAGGTACTGTGATATTGTAATCCGAGTTGACAATATAACAATACTAAGGGAACACTAAGGAGTCTGAGAACAAGATGGGAAGAAACAAAAAAGAAGCATTATTATTTACATTCATCATGTGTGCTTTGATGGTGCTGGGTATGAGTATTTACAATGTAGCTCTGATGGAGGGCTGGTCAGGTACATTAGTTAAAGATGTGATCATCGGCTACATACCTGCGTTTGTAATTGCATTTATTCTGGATGTCTTTGTTGTAGGTAAAGTTGCGAAAGGGATCGCATATAAGCTGGTAAAAGAGAATGATCCGATGATCAAAAAAATAATGTTCATCTCCTTTTTTATGGTAACCGGAATGGTGCTGTTTATGTCCTTCTATGGCGCAGTTCTTCATGTAGGGTTCACCTCAGAACTACCGATGGCTTATCTGTCTGCAATAGGTAAGAATTTCATTGTTGCACTTCCACTGCAAATTCTATTAGTCGGGCCTCTTACACGATTTATATTTGTGAAAATTACTCCAGCTACTGCATAGAGAATGTTTACATCACCATTACGCAAATCTGCAGCGACTCGTAAAGAAATAGCTCGAGTGTTAGCGAAGCTGTTAAAGCTGAGTCAATCATAAGCTATCATCGTATTTCTTGATGAGAATAAAAACACTCTCCAATGCCATGATGGGCAAAGGAGAGCGTTTTGTTCTATGCTTTCTTTTTTATAGGTTCGAGCAGATTTAATACATACTCATTTCAGCTACCCTTGGGACTATCGTTACCTCTTTCTTAATAAAGCGGTGATATGAATAGCAAGGATTGCGTGTTCATCATAAATCCGCCAACCCGAGCTAACTTCACGGTGACTTTCAAATAATCCTTGTGCTTCCCAGTGTGACGCAACGTCCGACTCTTCAGCCCGATTTGTGTAGAAAGCTTATCAATGGTCACAAATCCACTCATAGACAACTTCTGTTCTAAAGATTGATAAGGCGCGCTATGAGAAGTATTTTAGCACTTAACGTTACGTCAATGGCAATAGGAGAGTTGTGAACGTGTACTCGACAAAATTTACATTTCTCATACAAAACTGTGTCCGGTATTTAATGTACAGCTTCTACAATTTAGATATTAGTAAAAAGTACCTATTGCCATATGAGGCTTTATACGGAGGATGATATTGTTGAAGGCTAGGTCTATGCATCTATCAATGAAGTGGAAGTTGATCTTGAGTTTTTCTGCCGTGGTACTATTCTTTCTAGGGGTAGCGCTATACCAAAATTATAAAATCAATCAAGTAGAAATCTCTATGGAAACACAAAAAATGGAGATGGAAAAAAGAATTACAGTATCCAGCATTACTCAACTGCTTCAAGAAATGAATGGTGTGGAAACCTCTCTAGCAGGCTCTAGCGATTTAGAGTTTACCCAACCCTTTAAGGACAAACAGACAAAATTAATGGAACAGTTGGGTAAAGTGGAATTTGAGGCAGATTCGCCAGCGTCTAAGGAGTTAGAACAGCTACGTAATCAAATTGGAGGGTATACGGGTTATTTTGACGGATTAGTGAATACGATACAGGACGAGCAGCTTGATCCCATGGCCGTACTGGAACGAATAGATGAATTACATACGAAAGCATTGGCTATGAATAAAGAGATGCTGGAGACTAATGAGAAACTATACATCGCAGCAGCAGAGAACGCAGAAAGAGCCCAGGATTATTCTTTTGATTTGTTAAATCTGACCAGTTCTATGGGGACTTATGCCGCATTATTAGTATTTGTTTTCACACTTGTTATTGCGGTTATGCTTATTCGGTCCTTTCTGAATCCTATAAATAAGTTGCAAGCGGCTCTACGTAAAATTGCTGAGGGTGATTTGCGGCAGCAGATTAATTCGCCATATCATGATGAACTTGGAAGTTTAAGTCATCATTTTGACCATATGGTGTTGCGGGTACGAGAGATGCTTCAGCAGACTCAATCCGTAGCTTCTTCGCTCGCGACTTATTCGCACTCTTTTCAACAATCTTCATCGATTACCGCTCATACGAATCAAGAAATCGTAAGCACAATACAGGAAATCTCTGTAGGCGCTGAGCAGCAAGCCGGACAATCTGAGCAGAGCGCAAGCTTGATTCAGGAACTGGAACGGGAAGTTCATGAAATTACGGAATATACCGAGGTTATGCTCTCGACCAGTCAAACCGCTAATCACAATACTCGAAAAGGTTCAGAATCCGTCATCGCCTTGCGTGAGGTATCAGAGCACTCCCGTGAGTCTGTGAATAAAGTATATCTTGCTTTAACCAAATTGAGCGACCAATCGAAGGACATCTCCAGAATTACCAAATCGATCACAAATATTTCAAACCAGACCAATATTCTCTCTCTAAATGCAGCGATTGAAGCAGCGCGGGCGGGAGCTTATGGAAAGGGCTTTGCCGTCATAGCTGATGAAGTGAGACAATTATCTGATCAGACCAAAGAATCCTCCGTACATATCAGTCAGATTATTAACGAACTGCAAGCAGGGATGGATGAATTCCAGCAATATATGCTGGAGACCAAAGGAAACCTTGAAGAGCAGGATCAAAAAGTGGCAGAAACGTTGTCTTCATTTGAAGCGATAGATGAATCGATCGTTGAGATTAGTAAGCAGATTGGGCAAATCCATGACAAGGTAGATATGACACAGACTATGAATCGTAGACTCGCAGAGTCTGTTCACAACGTGGCAGCCATTGCTGAGGAAACTGCGGCAGGGGTTCAGGAAGTGAATGCCTCTAGCGTGCAACAGGACAACGCGATCCACGACATTGCCCGTCAAGCTGTTGAGATTAATGAGATTTCGCAAAAATTATTCAAGGAAATCAACGTCTTCAAGATTAATTCGGACATAGTAGACGAGATTATCGTTGGGGATGACAGTGACTCACCTGGCGATGAAACGCTTGAGGAGCGCTCTTATTTGACAATCTCCGCATAGGGGAAGGTTTGATTGACTGCCCGCACATCGGGAGCGACTTGATTCACTAATTCTGTAACGTAAAAGGGTAGCTTAGAGGGGAGATCCTTCTAACTACCTTTTTTTGCGCGTTAAGTGTATTCAATACAGCTATTAAAGGATGTGATCTCCTCTATGTGTGTTTAGTTGTACTTTGTGCAGTTATTTCTCCGAGAAATGGCTGTCAGTGGTGTTTAGCTAGTTTTTAATTGCACTGAATACAACTAAAGTCGAACATAAGCTTGGCCGGCCTGATTTAGTTGTATAGCGTGCAGTTAACTGAACATTTGCAGAGGTTTTGTACAATGTAAAAGCTGCTCCTTCATAGAAAAAATCTACTAAGGGACAGCTTTTTTGTTGCGTAGATGAATGAGTGAGTGAAAGGGGTCTATTAAGGTGCTGACTGTTATTCCTCGTAGGTTTTGTTCAGAGAGCTGACTAGCTCTGGGAACCAGTTCTTTAGATTGAGAAACTTGTACCCCGCCGACTGGGCTTTGGTCGTATCCATAAACCAGGATTGTTCAATTCCGAATGGTGACATATGCTCGTCCGCGGTTTGGCTCTGGATGCTGGCGTGCTTCCCCGTTTCTTCTTCAATCATTGTGAGAATATCCGTAATTCTAATTGTACCGTCTGAGCAGGCGTTGAACGGTCCTGTCATAGTAGAGCTACATCCGAGCCAATATAGGAAATCAGCAGCTTCATCTGAACGGATAAAGGAGATATATGCTCCGGGATTCGGTATACCAATAGGCAACTCATTACGGACATGCTCAATATGAAAATGAAGTCTTCGCGTATAATCATCTATTCCCAGCACAATTGGAAAGCGAACCGCGGCGACTGGGAAGGTGGCCTTCTGCATAAAGACAGCTTCCGCCAGTCTTTTTCCTCTTGATAGGTAAAATCATTTCGCCCTCCGTGGCGGATAGGGTAAGCTTTAGGATCGAAAATGTCCTCGGTCAGCGCTTCTTCGCTGAAATCATAGACGGATAAACTTGAGGTGAGAATATACCGTTTCGTTTTACCATCAAAAATCCGGCATGCCTGATCCGCTTCGTCCGGTGAATAACAAATATTATCGAACACGACATCCCATAGTGTATCTCCTACCGCCTGAGCGAGCTCGTTGGCTTGGAAACGGTCCGCATGGATCCGGTGGATGCGATCTCCAAAGGAATCGCTAGTTTCCCCGCGTGTAAGTATCGTTACATCGTTTACGGAATCCTGTAGTAATCGTTCAACTAACCTTTTTCCAAAAAAGCGCGTGCCGCCTAAGATAAGAATTTTCCTCATATCATGCCACTCCTCACCAACTAATGTATATATTTATAAGTCTGAATTAAGTCTTCCTTTTAAAAGCGGGGGTGTGCCTAAAAGAGTGATAGGTGTTAGGTGATGAATGATGAATGATAAATGATGAATTATGAATTATGAATTATGAATTATGCATGAAGGTATGTAAGGAGATTTCATTCGTGTGATTGTACTTTGTGCAATAGAATTTAAACTAAATAAGACAGAGTTCAATTCTATTGCACTCTATACAATCACAAGATGAGAAATTGCCTTAAAAGTCACTTATATTAAAAATCTATTGCAGATAGTGCAGTACTTTCATTTTTTAGCGTTGATTTCATGGATTCTGTTGCACATTTTGCAACGTCACTAGCTCAAAGCTAAAACATCACCCAACTATACAACTAACTGACCTGACTCACAAAACTTACCTATCTCATCAAACTCACACTTTTCAAAACTAATATTTGTTCGGTTATAACGTAACGTAATGTGCTTCATTTAGCTAAGTGTAGTCCAGTATTACGAAATAGTCACGAAAGGCTAAGCCACCATCCGCATTCCTGGCTCGGAATAGTTCCAGCCCATAGAGCTGAATCCGTCAGATTGGAAAGGCTGAACGCTCTGAAAGCTTTGGAAGCTTTGGCTGGACACGGCCATAACAGTTTCTTGACTTTCATCCGCAAGGACAAGCTCAATCAGCTCGGCGATTTGCCCTTGTTCATAGGCGGATGCAAGGCGATTCAAGGCAATCTGTAATTCCGTATCCTGCACAATGGAGGGTCCGTTAGATTGAAGAAGCTCTTGTCTGACTGCAGGGAGGGCTTGCCGGGCGCGATGCAGAGCAGCTTTGATGGCTCCTTCTGTGGTGTTGAGTATTTCCGCAGCTTCGAGTCCGGAGTGCTCGAAGACATCGCGAAGCAGGAAGACTGCTTGCTGTAGTGGAGACAGATGCTTCTGTAAGGCTTGAAAAGCAGCCTCAATCTCAAATAAACCATACCCTGCTGCTTCCTCTGTCCGTGGTTGATCCATTTCCAGCACCCGTGACAACGTGGCTTTTCGCCGCATAATATCTGTCCAGGTATTTCTGGCAATCCTCAGGAGTAGCGCCTCAGGATTTGGATGATTCGTTAGCGAGCTGAAATTCGTACGACTTGTATGATCTGTATTGTTGTTCATTTGACTTGTATCGTTCATATCATCGCTCTTCAGCTTCGAATGTTCGGAAGTCTTCATATAGCCCAGTGCTTTGACCCACGTATCCTGAACCAAATCTTCGGCTTCCCACGGGGATTGTGTCAGTGCAAGGCAATACCGCTTCAGGGTCATTTGCAAACACATGGTATGATTCTCATCCGGTTCATGGCCGGCGTTAAGCTTCTCAAGGCTGATCACTCTGCATAACCCCTTTTCCGGTAAAGTGATTTCGGTTACTTCTAATAATAAACGAATGAGCTCGAAAATAAGATACGCAATCAAAAAAATAAAATTTTCCCCACTTCCCGTATCCTCTCCAAAGACTAATCCGTTTACAGGGTAGATTTCAAAATAATATTAACGGATGGAGGTCAGATACGCATGGCGTACATTCCTTATGTCATTGAACAAACGAATCAAGGAGAGAGATCTTACGATATTTATTCACGGCTGCTAAAAGACCGAATTGTGTTTGTCGGGGCTGAGATTGAGGATCAATTAGCGAATAGTGTTGTTGCTCAGTTGTTGTTCTTATCAGCTGAGGATCCAGATAAAGATATACACATGTATATCAATAGTCCAGGGGGGTCCGTAACGGCGGGACTCAGTATTTATGATACGATGCAGCTTATTAAACCACAGGTGAACACGATTTGCACAGGGATGGCGGCTTCCTTTGGTTCACTTCTATTGTTAGCTGGAGCCAAGGGGAAACGTTTTGCATTGCCAAACAGTGAGATCATGATACATCAGCCGCATGGTGGAGCGCAGGGTCAGGCTAGTGATATTGCAATTAGAGCCAAACGTATTTTGAAGCTAAGGGAAGTGCTTGTTCAAATTACAGCGGACCGAACCGGACAAACGGTGGAAAAGGTAATGCAAGATATGGATCGGGATTATTACATGTCAGCTGATGAAGCAGTGGAGTACGGGATTATCGACAAAGTCATCACAAATCTGTAGGACGAAGGAGTGAAGTGAGTGATGCTGGAAGCTTTGCAGGGCAAAGAGGTAACCATTTATTTTGTAGATGGCTCTAACGCTAGAAAAGGCATTTTGGAAACGGTAACTGAGAAGTTCATTAAATATCGGACAGAATTCGAGGAGCTTTATATTCCCATGACTTCCGTCTGTTCCATCACACTAGATACTAAAGGACGGGAACGCGCCCGTGTAGGATTTACACAATAACCATTCTCAGATTTAAAAATAGGGTTAGGGAAGTTTTCCCTAACCCGTACTTTCGCGAATCGCCAAATAATGAGCTACATTTGCATGATGCTGAATACCAGTCTCCCCTTTAATCAGCTTGATTAAGGTCCGGGTAGCAGTCATTCCAATCTCCGTTCCGGAATATTCCACCGAGGACAGCTTGGGACGAACGACAGAAGCAATAAAGCTATTATCGAATCCGAACACCGCAACATCCTCTGGCACCCGAATGCCGTTATCGATCAGAAAATTCATCGCCCCTACAGCTATCCAATCTGTGGAGCAAAAAACCGCAGTAGGCAACTCCCCGCTATCCTTAATCCGGCGCATCGCGTCGCTTCCATCTTCTACAGCCATTCCACTTTCTACTACCCATTCTTCCCTTAAGGTTATTCCAGCATCCATCAGCGCTTGTTGATATCCGCGATAACGAGCACCACCCACCGCATTCTCTCCAGATACCCGGATCATGCCGATACTTTTATGCCCTTTTTGAACCAGATAAGTAACGGCTTCATAGGAAGCGGTGACATTATCCAGATGGACAGAAGGGATCGAATCAATCTGAGATTGTTCTCCGACTAACACGCAAGGTGACCCGGATTTTTGAATAATCCCCAAATGCTCCTTACTCGGAACCGAGCCTACATATATATAACCCTCAGTCCCCATATGGTGGAATAAGTTCAAATAATGAAGTTCACTATTTACACTTCCGTCTGTTAACCCGACCAAAACATCATAACCATATAGCTCGGCGAGATCACGTATGCCAATATTGAAATCATCAAGCACGGTATTACTGTTCTGCGGAATAATGACACCAATCAGAGGTGTATCCGATCTGCCTGCATCTGAACTGATGACATTAGGACGGTAATTCAATTGTTTCATGGCTTCCAATACACGCTTACGAACTTCCTCGTTTACCGGTTTGCTGTTATTGACAACCCTTGATACGGTAGCTATTGAAACGTCAGCCATTTTGGCTATATCTTTAATTTTTACCTTCAAGAATATCACCATAACTTTCCAATCTTGTATTCGTTCTAGAATATATCGCAAGCATATCACGGATAGCTTCAAGAATCCAAAAGATTGTTATTGACCAGGAAAATAAAAGATCCTATAATGATCGCATAGGAAAATAATTTCCTTAAATAAACCCTAAATAGATAGTTTTTTAGTGGATAATCTTAATTTTTATGATGAAAATCACTAATTCGTGAATTGGATAGGAAAATATTTTCCTGAGAGGGTATATGAATACGAAGGAGCTGCATACATTGAACAGAGCATGGTGGAAAGAAGCCACAGCGTATCAAATTTACCCGCGGAGCTTTATGGACAGCAATGGCGATGGTGTTGGAGATTTACAAGGAGTAATCTCAAAACTTGATTATTTGCAGGACCTTGGCATCAATGTCATTTGGATTTGTCCTATTTATAAATCCCCGAACGATGATAACGGATATGATATTTCAGATTACCAGGATATTATGGCGGAGTTCGGCAGTATGGCTGATTTCGATCAGCTATTAAGCGAGGTTCATGCACGGGGCATGAAGCTGATTCTGGATCTTGTCATTAACCATACTTCAGACGAACACCCTTGGTTTGTTGAAGCACGTTCAAGCAAGGATAATGCTAAACGTGATTATTATATTTGGAGAGATCCTAAGGACGGAAAGGAACCGAATAACTGGGAGAGTATTTTTAGCGGTTCAATCTGGGAGTTTGACCCCGCTACAGAGCAATATTTCATGCATGTATTCTCCAAAAGACAGCCTGACCTCAACTGGGAAAATCCTGAAGTACGTAAGGAATTATACGGTATGGTCAATTGGTGGCTAGATAAAGGGATTGACGGCTTCAGAGTGGATGCTATTTCACATATTAAGAAAATTTCAGGTCTTCCTGATCTGCCAAATCCAGATCATCTTCCGTTCGTTTCCTCCGGTGCGGGTCATATGAATCGGGAAGGCATTCACGATTTATTACAGGAACTGAAACAGGAAACATTTGATCGTTATGACATTATGACCGTTGGTGAAGCCAGTGGTGTCAGTGTCGATCAAGCGGAAATGTGGGTAGGCGAGGAGCAGGGCAAATTCAATATGATTTTTCAATTCGAGCATTTAGCCCTTTGGAATAAGAGTGTTACAGGTGGCTTGGATGTTCTGCAGCTGAAATCAGCACTTTCGCGTTGGCAAAAAGGTCTTGAGGGTAGAGGCTGGAATGCACTCTTTATCGAGAATCACGATCAACCACGTTCAGTTTCCACTTGGGGAAATGATGGGGAGTATTGGAAGGCATCGGCCAAATCGCTGGCTACGATGTATTTCCTAATGCAAGGAACACCATTTATTTATCAAGGTCAAGAAATTGGAATGACCAATGTACGATTTGATTCGATGGATGATTATGATGATGTGGCGATGAAGAACCTGTATCGTTTAGAGACAGATGCCGGAAAATCACATGAAGAAGTCATGGAGGTTATTTGGAAGAACGGTCGCGACAATTCTAGAACGCCAATGCAATGGGATGACTCTGAGAATGCTGGTTTCAGCAGCGGCAAGCCTTGGATGAAGGTTAATCCTAATTTCACGGAGATCAATGTGGAGCGTGCGAAGCAGGACCCTGATTCCATCTATCATCATTATAAAAAACTAATCGCACTTCGGGCTGCTAATCCTATTACCGTTTATGGTACCTATGATTTGATCCTGCCTGAGGATGAACGAATCTACGCTTATACTCGTACACTTGGCAATGAGAAATTACTGGTCATGTCAAACCTGACTTCAGAGGAAGCACTGTTCGATCTTCCGTTTGACTTGGAATTTGACTCCAGTGAGCTGCTGTTGAATAACTATGAAGCTGACCCTGCCGAGAAGATCGAGACAGTGGCATTACGCCCTTACGAATCTCGTGTGTATATGCTGGTTAACGCACCAGTAGAGCAAGAGGCAATTCGTGAAAGTGTACCTGCAACAACGGTTTAATTATTTTAATAAACGCAAGAATGCCCCTCGGCCAATGGCTGAAGGGCATTCTTGCGTTTATATCAATTATTTGCTCTGTCCGCCATCCTCCGTAGAAGATAAATCCGGCCGTTGCAGAATATAACTATTAGACATATTCAACAGCCGCTGAACGGCATCGAATTGTTCTTTTGTCGAACCGCCCTCAGTTTCAGATCCATCGATTAGATTATAGTTATTTCCATCATCATAATCGACACCCGTCAAGTACAAGCTTGTGTCATTAATAAAAGAACCAGTGGGAAGAAAATGTCTAACCGGCAGCAGGTTGGTCTGTTGATTCATCAGATCTTCTCCGAAGTGGAGCTGATGCTTCATAGAAATGCCTAACAGATTAGCTACAGTGGGTAAGATGTCAATCTGACCGCCGGTTTGAGTGTACACAGTAGGCTGATCTAAGCCTGGGGCATGAACAATGAAAGGAACATTGAACATATCGGTATATCCATATTCATGCCCGACCATTTCCTCCATTAAAGATTTCTCGTTGCCATCAAGAGAGTACAGTGATACACCTTGATGATCTCCGTAAAAGACAATCACGCTATCTTCCCATAACCCGCTGGACTTCAGTTCGTCTAGGAATTGTCCCATGGCGTAATCTGCATAATTTTGGGCTAAAATATAGTTGCCGACTAAGGTTCCTTCGTACCGCTTAGGCAGCGTCATCTTATATTTTGATTCAGGCATTTTATAAGGGTGATGAGCACTCATAGAGATGACCATCGCGTAAAAAGGATTGTCTTCAGCATCCATTTTGCTTAATTCAGGAACCGTCTTGGCAAACAGCACTTCATCGGAGGAACCAAATGCGATATGATCATCATCTCCATAGAAGGACTGATCGTAGTATTTATCAAAGCCCAGCACCTTATATAAAGTTTTGCGATTCCAGAATTCTACGCTGTTGGTGTGAAAGGTGGCCGTATTGTATCCGTTAGCTTTCATCAGCTTAGGCAGGCTGGGAAGTTCTTTAGTCATATAGTTGGAGGAAGTAGCTACTTCGTGATGAGGAACATATAGCGAGGTGTTCACTACAAACTCTGCATCTGATGTTGTACCTTGCCCCGCATTCGTATAGAAGTTATTGAAATAATGTTCGCTTGCTATAAGCTTATTTAGATTGGGAGTCACTTCCTGTCCGTCGATGCTTAAGCCAAGCAGGAAATTCTGAAAAGATTCCATTTGCACTACAATGAGATTCTTACCTTGAGCCGCTGCCCAATACTTCGGAGAGACTGGCTCCGTAATCCCCTTTGTAGCGTCCACTGCCTGCTGCGTAATTTCTTTGCTGTCGATCATTTCTTGCTTTTCTGTGCTGTCAGCAAAGATGGTATATACCTCGTAATTGAGAATCCCCATACTCTCTGCCTTTTTATTCTCGTTCATACTGGCATGATTCGGCCAAACATTAAAGACACAGATCGCCAGGGAAACGCTAATGATCCCAAGCAAGGCGGTTCGGTTCATACGCCGGTTCATGCCTCTTTCTTTCCAGGCCGCAATATATTTGGGACGGAACATAAAGAACATGAAGACTACAATATCCACAAAAATGAACAAATAATAAGGGTCCAGCAAAGAATATGTGCTTTCTCCAACCTTGGTAACTTTATCCGCTTGTTGTAAGGCGTGGTAGGTAGCAATGACTCCGTAATACTTGTAATACATAAGGACAGCAAAATAAATTACTGAAATCAATAAGTTCGCAATCATGTAATACAGAAACTTCCGCTTGGAAGCCATCCACTCAATGAGTCCAAATACGATAAAGAAGAACGGAATCTCTGTGAGCAGCATGCTCCAATTAGGTCCGTCACTAAATACCACGAACCAGGCCACTGCGCATTTTAAGAGCAGGACGAAGCTAAAGATTAGAAAGGGCTTATTTTTTATCCGAAAATCTTTTTTCACTCGTTATCATCCTCTCTGGTGCAAAACACACTATCACCCTGCATAACCCTGTATGTTGTGGGAATCCGTTGCAATATGCCGATGCCTATTATGCTCTTGAAGTTTTCGTGTGTCAAAAGACGGACGAGAGACCTAGAGCGCAGCAACAAGCGATTTATGCCATATAAATAGTTAAAACCAGCTTCAATCCTAAACTACAGGCTAAATGCGTATAAATTGATTTAAAAAAATACAGTTTCTCGCAACTTTACATAATATTCCACAGTCTATATAAGGAGAATGAATACAATGGGTCTCTATTGGTGCAGATCAATAGGTTGACCCTACCGATTCTAAAAGGAGTGATTTTAAGTGGGAAGACAAATTTCAAGCATTAAAATTCAGATAAGACGAATAGGTAGTGTGGTTGTCGGGGCAGCAATTATCCTAGCTGCAGTCTCTCCATTAATAGTTAAGGCGGACAGTGTAGTGAATTTCCCGGATGAAAAGAAGTTATTGTCTGGCATCACAGGGCTGGATGCGGGGGATAGAAGTGCTTATGCCATCACTGCAGATGGAACAGCCTGGGCTTGGGGTGGTGGATACGGCTCTATTGGTAATGGAGCAACTACGCCGGCGTATACTCCCGTCAAAATGCATATTGATCATGTGAAGCAAGTTTCAGGTGGAGATCGGCATAACTTAATGCTAAAAGATGATGGAACCGTGTGGGCAGTGGGTAGGAATGAACATGGACAACTTGGCACTGGCGTACAATCCTTGACGGTCCTTGTAGAGCCGGTTCAAGTGAAGGGATTAACGGACGTGATTTCTGTTTCGGCAGGAGGCTCACATAGCTTGGCTCTTCGAAAAGACGGGACGGTCTGGGCGTGGGGTGGCAATGAGCAAGGAGAACTGGGTAACGATTCAGGGAAAAATGGGCTAACACCGGTACAGGTGAAAGGACTACCTTCTATTTTAGCTATAGCTGCAGGATCGAATAATTCAGTGGCACTTGGGAACGGCGGAGAGGTGTGGGTGTGGGGTTCATCTAAAACTATAGGCATTAAAAAGGATACGGTCTTAAAGCCTACCCAAATTAAGGGGAACGGGGAATATAAAGCTGTAGATATTAATGGGCAGTATGGAGCAGCTTTGAGATGGGATGGCACCGTTTGGTTATGGGGTAATTACACAGATAGTTATCCGGGTAAAACGTTACAGCTGATTCAGATCCCAGGACTCACTGATGCCGTATCGATGACAACGGACTCTGCAGTAAAAGCTGATGGGACCGTATGGCAGTGGACCGTTGATGATAAAAATAAAATGAATGTTAAGCAGATTAGTGGTATTCAAAATGCAGCTTCGATTACCAGCGGGAACAGAAATCATTATGTGCTCTTAAAAGACGGTCATGTTCTTGCATGGGGAACGAATGAATTTGGACAGACTGGGTTGGGGGTTAGAGATTTTATGATTGACACACCTCAGCCCGTGGAAAAATCGATACAGGTCCTGTTGAACAATAGTGAAATGGATCTGACCATGCCTCCTTTATTGCTCAACAATTCTACTTACGTTCCTTTAAGAGGAATATTTCAGCAAATGGGAGTGGATGTACGTTGGGACGTTCCATCGAGATCAGTTATTGCTGTGAAGAAATCTACATCTACTACGCTGATTTTAAATTCGATTAATGGACAAACGACTGTAAATGGAAAAGTAATAGCCACAGATCAAAAGCCAGTCTTTATTAATGATAGTGTATATGTACCTTTAAGACTGGTGAGTGAAATGTTAGGCGCTAAGGTAGAATGGGATGCAGAAGCTTATGCTGTTCAAATCCATTCGAATTAAATAGGGGTATTTTGACATTAAGTATTATTTGTATTAGTATCACTAATACAAATAATACTTTTTTTGAATGGATGGATAATATGATCATAACGCTTGATTTTAAAAGTGATACACCAATTTATGTACAGCTTCGTAATGAGATCGTGATTGGAATTGGCTCAGGTGAACTGGCGGATGGGGAGAAATTACCAACAGTGCGGCAAATGGCTGAAGATTTAGGGATAAACGCAATGACCGTGAACAAAGCGTACGCGATTTTGAAGAATGAAGGCTTCATATCGATAGATCGCAGGCATGGTGCTACAGTTGCTCCGATTGGGAATGGACAGCCAGAGTTTAAGGAGAAGCTGGAAAATGAACTACGGTTAGTCATCTCGGAGGCAAGTGTAAAAGGGATTGGCCGGGAGGAGTTTATGCAAATGTGTGCTGGAATTTTTTCATCCGTATCGTTTAAGTCTACATCCATCACGGAATAGGGGGACACTCAGATGGCTATCGTTTTCTTTTGTATAGCTATAGTTATTTTAGTTATTATGTTTTTTACGTATAGGAGTACTTTGAAGCTGAAGGATAATCTGTGGTTTGGGGTTAGTCTTCCGGCGTTTGCTCTTGAGGATGAACGTCTGCGCGAACTGCAAATTTCAACTGAGAAGAGATATAAAAAGTATGGACTCCTATCATTTCTGGCTTTGATTCCTATTTTGTTCTTGAGCGGCTATCTCTCTTTCACACTGATCTTTTTTTATGTTTGGACGAGTGTTATGATGCTTCTGCTTCGAATTCCATTCATTAAGGCACATCATGCAGCGGTAGAACTGAAACGGGAAAATGAGTGGTTCGTGGGAGAGAAGCGAATGGTTCGAATGGATACCAAGCTATCTCTGCTAAAAAAGAAAATGAGTCTTTCTTTATACTGGTACATAATTCCTGCACTAATTGCTACGTTATCTTTTATGATCCCAGTTCCGGAGGAAAATATTGAAATTGTTCGAATGGCTGGTGGTACAGCATTAGGGCTGACCGTGTTTTTCTGTATTATTGCTATCTCCTTTAATCGAATGAAGACTAAAATTTACACGAATAACAGCGAGACTAATATCCTGCTTAACCAGGCTAATCGTAGATATTGGTCCTTGCTATGGTTTGGAATGGCTATCATCAATAGCTGTATCGCCGTAATTTCGGTGTTTGCCTTATCCTTAAATGGAGCGGCTTCAACTATAGTATGGAGTTTGGGTATCTTCTTGTTCTCCGTTATTCCGGTGACAGGTATTTTTTATGTACATCATAAATTGAAGAAACTTGAAGCTGCGCTGCTAAATGGTGATCATGAGATATTGTATACGGATGATGATGAATATTGGATTAATGGGACAACGTATAATAACCCCAATGATCGCTCTGTTATGGTTCCGAAGCGTCTTGGGATCGGCACTACGATTAATATTGGGACAAAAACGGGTAAGAGTATATACTACGGCCTCTTTGTATTCGTTATATTGCTGTTGATCGGGACGGGTTGGATGGGCGTTCAGACTGATTTCTCAACACCTACCTTAACTACAGACACAAAAGGAAGGGTCTCGATTGAATATCCAATGTATAATTACAGCTTCGCCATGAAGGATGTGCAAGAACTGACGCTTGTGGACAGCTTACCAAGAGGCCGAAGAACAAATGGCGTTGCGACGGATACAGTAGCCATTGGAAACTTTAAGTTTGACGGGTTTGGGAAGAGTAAGGTCTATCTTGTGAAAAATTCTCCGCCATATATTGTGATTAAATTGCCGGATGTATATGTGCTCTACAACAATAAGGATGCCACTGAAACTGAACGTCTCTACGCGGAGTTGAAAGGGTGGTGAGGTTTCACATTGAATTTAAAATAAATCGTATGAAGTAGCCCCCTATTGTGATAGAATAATCTAGTTGTCCTAGTTTCCGGAAATTTACTCCATTCCAGCGATTTTCATAAGATATATAGGTGGATAATCGAGGAAATATGAGTATTCAAGAGTATTAACAAGAATCTTTGAAGATTTTACACAATAAACATCATTTTTTGTCGGTTTTTATTGATTTATTCAAAAATATTATGTATAATCAGCCTTGTTGATTTTGCAAATGGAATTTTAGGAGGTTTTTATTTTGGGAAAAGCGTTAATTATTGGCGCTGGCGGTGTTTCCAGTGTTGTTGTTCACAAATGCTGCCAGAACCCGGATGTATTTGAAGAGATCTGCATAGCTAGCAGAACTGTCGCGAAATGTGACGCTCTGAAAGATAAATTAGCCGGAGGCCGCACGAAGATTTCTACTGCTCAGCTCGATGCAGATAATACGGACGAAGTCATTGAACTGATCAAGAGCTTTGAGCCGGATGTCGTTATTAATGTCGCTCTCCCATATCAGGACCTGACAATCATGGATGCGTGCCTGGCAACAGGAGTGCACTATGTGGATACTGCCAATTATGAACCACAAGATACAGCGAAATTTGAATACTCTTGGCAGTGGGCTTACAAAGAAAGATTCGAAAAAGCAGGTCTTACCGCGTTGCTAGGCAGTGGATTTGATCCAGGTGTAACGGGCGTGTTCACAGCTTACGCTCAAAAGCACTATTTTGATGAAATTCATACTATTGATATTGTAGACGCCAATGCTGGTGATCACGGATATCCATTTGCAACAAATTTTAATCCTGAAATCAATATTCGTGAAATTACAGCCAATGGCCGCTATTTCGAGAATGGCGAGTGGATTGAAACAGCACCGCTTTCCGAGAAAAAAGTATATGATCTTCCGGAAATTGGACCAAAGGATATTTATCTTTTGTATCATGAAGAATTAGAGTCTTTGGCCGTTAACATCAAGGGTGTGAAGAAGATCCGTTTCTGGATGACTTTCTCGCAGAATTACCTGACTCACTTGAAAGTGCTTGAGAATGTGGGCATGACTTCTATCGAGCCTATCATGTATGAAGGAAAAGAGATCGTTCCTCTGCAATTCTTGAAGGCGATTTTACCTGACCCGGCTTCCTTGGGACCAAGAACAAAAGGCAAAACGAACATTGGATGTATCATCCAAGGAACTAAAGACGGAAAGCCAAAAACTTATTATGTATACAATGTTTGCGATCATGAAGAGTGCTATGCAGAGGTTGGCTCCCAAGCCATTTCCTACACTACAGGCGTTCCTGCAATGATCGGAGCGATGTTAATTATAAAAGGAATCTGGAAGAAACCGGGCGTATTCAACGTTGAAGAGTTCGATCCAGATCCATTCATGGAAGCTTTAAATAAACATGGTCTGCCTTGGCAAGAAGATTTCTCGCCAACGCTGTTAGACTAAGGCGCGATAATGGATATAGATATCAGCGCGGTCCCGTCACCCTGTTACCTTGTAGATGAAAGATTGCTTACACGTAATCTTGAGATTATGAATTCTGTACAGGAACGTACTGGAGCAAAGATTTTGCTCGCACAAAAAGGCTTCTCCATGCATTCCTTGTATCCGTTAGTTGGAAAGTACTTGCATGGCGTAACCTCGAGCTCTTTGTTTGAAGCCAGACTTGGCTATGAAAAGATGGGCAAGGAGGTTCATGTGTACGCACCAGCTTATATAGATAGTGAGTTCGATGAGCTTCTTGGATATTCCGATCACATTGTGTTCAATTCTTTTGACCAGTGGAATCGATTCAAGGATCGCGTTAAGAATGCACCGAAGCATATCAGCTGCGGCATTCGTGTGAATCCGGAATATTCCGAGATCGAAGTTCCGCTGTATGATCCGTGCTATAATTATTCCAGAATGGGAGTAACTCTCCCTAACTTCAGACCGGAAGAGCTTGAAGGCATTGATGGACTACACTTCCATACAATGTGCGAACAGAATTCGGATACCCTTGAGCGTACGCTCAAGGTAGTCGAAGAGAAGTTCGGACCTTATCTCAAAGGAATGAAATGGCTTAATTTCGGTGGCGGTCATCATATTACACGTCCTGATTATGATCTAGAGACCCTGGTCAAGTGCATTCTACACATGAAAGAGACTTACGGTGTGGAAATCTATCTGGAGCCGGGTGAAGCAGTAGCGCTTAATACCGGATATCTGGTAGCTACCGTTCTCGATGTGATGCATAACGGAATGGATATTGCGATTCTCGATACCTCGGCAGAGTGCCACATGCCGGACGTACTGGCCATGCCGTACCGTCCGAACATTATTGATGCTGGACAACCTGGGGAATTTCCTTATACGTACAGATTAGGTGGAATGACTTGCCTAGCGGGTGACGTTATCGGAGATTATTCCTTTAAGGAGCCTTTGAAATACGGAGATAGACTCGTATTCCTTGATATGGCCCATTATTCCATGGTGAAGAACCATATGTTTAACGGTGTGAACCTGCCTTCTATTGTTAGTTACAATGAAGAAGAGGGAATTAAAGTGATCAAACAGTTCGCTTTCGAAGATTTCAGCGAACGTTTATCTTAAGGTTAATAAAAAGGTGTCCCGTGATGGGACACCTTTTTTGATTACTCCTTATTGCATCGTGATGGCGATGCGCTCCTCCTGTGGGAGCCACTCAACCTTTGCGCCAAGTTGTTCACTGATAAATCGAAGCGGCAGATACATTGATCCATTTACGATGAAGGGGAGTGTAGGGAGATTCACGGATTTATTGTTCACCATTGTCGCTCCTGTTACACCGTTAATACCGATAGCGAGAGCTGGCTTATCTGAAGCTGTACGAGTGATCATGATTTGTTTATCTACCGTTTTGGCTGCAGTTAAGTTCTCTTTAAAGGTAATCGTCGCGCCTAATTTCTCGAACAGAGATCGGAGGGGGACGAAATTCTGCCCGTTTCGAGTGATAACACCATTGGAAAGAGGGATGGATTCACCATTTAGGGAGATAGAAATTGGCTTTTGAACTGGGACGGGTGCTTCATGGGTGAATTCATAGTCTCCGTATCCTAGCTGTGCGTTCTTATTGACACCCCAACCCCATAGGGAACCGTCTTTCTTTTGCATGATGATATGTCGTGCACCATTCTTAATGCTGCTTACCTCAGTATCAAGAAGTGTGAATTTTGAATCAGAGGACATACTCTCGTTTTCAATAGAAGTCTGATAGAGATTTCCTTCCCCAGTTAATGCAACAATAGTCCGCTCTACGATGGAAACATCGACTACATTCTTGATTCCTTTAAGGAGAACCGGTGATTGTTCATGGTAAGTTGTTCCGTCAGAGGAACCTGTAATGGTAGCGCCCCAGAACCATAATTGGGAGGCCCCGTCAATGGCTAATAGGCTGTTCTGATTACCTTTTAAACTTTTAATATTACTGATTCCCTTAATAGGCGTTGCAGATAGATCTATTGGAGCTCCTTGGTTCTTGTAATAATCTTGGACTGGCCAACTCCATATGGAACCGTCCTTCTTGAGTGCTAGGTTGTTTTTGATTTGAATAATATCCGTCAATTTTTGGATGGTTTCGAAGCTTTCGAAGTCATCGCGTGTAGTAGAAACAGTTCCATCTTTCTTTAAGAACACGTAACGTGTCCAGCTCTTATGAAGATCAGACTCATAGTAACCGCCCACAGCTGCCACGTTATCGACGCCGGAAACCGGTGTGAACGCGGAGGAAGTGAGTCCATCGGATGAAAGGGGGGCGCTTAGAATCGTCCCGTCTCCTTTAAGGGCTATCGTTCTATTTCCCGCCATGAACATATCTGCCAGATTGTCTAACTCTTGAACGGGTGTCACTTTAACAGCTTCAGAGTATGCCGATGTTCTCCATTGCCAGACCGAAAGGTCTTTTTTCATTACATATTGAGAACCAAAGTATGCTTGTACCTCATTCAGGTCATGGATTTGAGTGGGGACAGAGCGATTCCCTCCCCATACCCAGAAGGAACCATCTGTTTTGGTCAGATAATCCGCTCCATACGAAGTGAGGTTAGTAGTTGTGACCGACTTCTCTGCTGCAACTGCGCTTACATTAGAGGCGAGGCTTAATACGAGAAGAGCACTAACCATGCTGATCCATTTTTTCATAGGAATACCTCTCTTTTCTTATTAAATATTTTCATTATGTCTACACTATAATCCATTATCTTACATATAGACGCTAGAACTACTGGAAAAGTTTCTTCATATTTACCCACTCACAAGAAAGGTCTCATGTGATACAATAATTTAGTCTGTTTTTTAAAATATAAGAGAGTATAAGTTTCACGCTATACTTTATCCTTATATTTCACGCTTAAACACTTACCGTCCTTATAAGGACGCCGAAGGCGTTTATTCTTGATTTAGCTATTGAAAGGTTTGTATCTGAGGAGGAAGTCAGCGTCAATGAAACAAGCACCGTTTATTGCAGTGGAAGGCCCAATCGGGGCTGGAAAAACAACATTAGCTTCTATGCTAGCAGAAGAATTAAATTTACCGATCATCAAAGAGATTGTCGATGAGAATCCGTTTCTAGCTAAATTTTATGAGAACATGGACGATTGGAGCTTTCAACTGGAGATGTTTTTTCTCTGTAACCGGTATAAACAGCTTGAAGATACCGTTACACAATACATAGATAAAGGGATCCCGGTCATTTCCGATTACCATATTTATAAGAACCTCATCTTTGGAGAACGAACGCTGAATGGAACGAAACGTGAAAAGTATCGGCAAATTTATCATGTGCTTACGGATGACCTGCCAAAGCCAAATATTATTCTCTATATTAAAGCCAATTTAGATACATTATTAAGCAGAATTGAAAAACGTGGGCGGCCCTTTGAAGAGGGAATGGATACTGCGTATTTGGAGCAATTAATTAAAGATTATGATGACGCGATGGCCTCTCTAGCCATTCAGGAGCCTTCGACCGTAATTATTACCATTGATGGAAATGCAGTCGATTTCGTGGAGAATCCGGAACACTTCACTGAAATTGTCTCTTATATAAAGGAGCTAATCAAATGAATTCATATCATATCCCGGAAAATTCCATTATTACCGTGGCTGGAACTGTCGGGGTGGGGAAATCCACTTTAACAGGCGCCTTGGCCAAAAGACTTAATTTTCAAACCTCGCTAGAGCAGGTCGATCACAATCCTTATCTCGAAAAGTTCTATCATGATTTTGAGAGATGGAGCTTTCACTTGCAAATCTATTTTCTTGCTGAACGTTTCAAAGAGCAGAAGAAGATGTTCGAACTCGGCGGTGGTTTTGTTCAGGACCGTTCCATCTATGAGGATACCGGTATTTTTGCGAAAATGCATGCGGATCAAGGTACGATGTCCAAGACGGACTATGAAACCTACACCAGCCTGTATGAAGCTATGGTTATGACGCCGTACTTCCCGCATCCTGATGTACTGATTTATATTGAAGGCAGTCTGCCTTCCATTCTGACACGAATTAATGAACGTGGCCGTGAGATGGAGATTCAAACGGATGTTTCCTACTGGGAGCATATGCATGGTAGATATTCGAAATGGATCAACGAGTTTACAGCTTGTCCAGTGCTTCGTTTGAACATTGATGATTATGATGTGAATGATGAGACTTCGATGTCTGATATTCTTGTGAAGGTTGGCGAAGCGATTCGTAAGCCTATTGATAAAATATAATTGGTGATTTGAAGCCCCCAGGATTTGGGGGCTGTTTTTTTTATAAAATCAGAAAGCGAACTAAGCGATATAAACTGAGTTTGAGGGATGATTTGTAAAAATAAAAAAAGACCCAATCATAGATATGGGTCAAATAGGGAAGTGTCAGTTGTCCTAGTAATAAAATACGAAAAGCAATCCAAATTGGTGTGGACATTGTAGTATGCTCAAGGGCGACACCCTATAATTATAGCCTTTTTTTCTGGATATAGATTCCAGTCTATTTAAAACTAGTTATTGGTCCATGACTAAAATTAATAAGATGCGTACACTGAACTATCTTAATAGGGAGGTGTACGTATTGAGTTGTCCAGACGATAAAAAATGTCATAAGAAAAAAATCGCCACTGTATATCCTTCGAAAAGAAAAAGAAAAGAACATCGTCGAAAAGTTATTAAGAAAATTGTACAAGTCACATGTCCTCCGCCTGAAGTGAACGTTACCACTCCAACAGTCGTTGGTGCTACAGGACCTCAAGGAGCACAAGGAATCCAAGGAGTACAAGGGACTAAAGGAGTACCGGGACCCCAAGGAGCACGAGGACTCCAAGGAGTAGAAGGACCTCAAGGTCCCGCCGGTGGGCCCCCGGGACCCCAAGGACCTCAAGGTCAACCTGGGCCAGCGGGAGCAATGGGTCCACAAGGTGTAGCGGGACCAGTTGGTCCTCAAGGGGAGCAAGGAGTACCGGGTACACAAGGACTCGTAGGTCCTCAGGGGCCGCAAGGTTTACCTGGTCCTGCTGGAGCAATAGGACCACAAGGTTTTGTAGGTGCAACCGGATCGACAGGAGCGGCCGGAGCAGTAGGAGCAACCGGTGCGACAGGAGTCGCAGG
>NZ_NFUX01000161.1:0-936 GCF_002264385.1 Paenibacillus sp. VTT E-133280 | reverse complement strand
GTCCGATGAAATTCTAGGGGGTGCATTTTTTATGCCAGCGATAAAAGGTCAGAAGTTTAAAGAGTATTCGTATGAGACCAAGATAGAGGCGATACGCCTTCACGTCGTGGAAGGTTGGACCTATCGTAAAATCATGGAGAAGTTTGGAATCACAGACAGACATCGACTGAAAGCATGGATGAGGAAATATCGGGAACTCGAAGAGTTCGGACTTGTGGATCAACGGGGAAGGCGCGAGGAGTACGTCGATCGAGACAGGCAAGTAGAGCGGCTAAAACGGGAGAACGAAATGCTAAAAAAGTGCTTGGAAATCTGGATGCAGGAGATGAAGCCAAACGGTATGTAACGATTGAGAGAGCCGCAAACGAATATTCGGTTAGTCATCTTTGTAAAGTTTTTGGGGTCTCCCGAAGCGGTTACTACGCTTTTCTAAAGCGCAAAGAATTCCATCGGGACCGAGAAGATGAGGCACTCGTGAAGAAGGTCTATGAGCACTACAATGGAGTCTACGGCTACCGTCAGCTTCAACTGTTCTTGCTGCAGGATCATGGGGTCTGGATGAATCATAAGAAGGTACTTCGGCTTATGCAGATGCTGGGCATCCGCTCACGGATTCGGAGGAAACATCGCTGCAACTACGCTTCTTCTACTGAAGGTCGTGTAGCTAAAAACCTATTGAAACGGGATTTCCAGGCGGATACGCCCAACCTAAAGTGGGTCACAGATGTCACACCATACCGGGTGGGGGAGTCGTGGATTTACCTCTCAGCGGTGAAAGACTTGTTTAAAAATGAGATTGTAGCCTACCACATGAGTCAGAGAAATGACAATCCACTGGTTCTACAGACCTTTGAGAAAGCCTTTAGCAAGACAAAAGACGTGACCGGGCTGATCGTTCATTGCGACCAGGGATTCCAGTACACGTCTCATGCATAC